>JAQCJA010000028.1 GCA_027593305.1 bacterium | reverse complement strand
ACTGCCGCCGCCATGAGCAGGGGCACGTAGTTGCGCGTTTCACGGGGCAGGTCAAGCGCCCAGAAGTCTTCTGTGCCAGCCTTGTCAATGGCCCGCCGAACGCGGCCGCGACCTGAGTTGTACGCTGCCGCCGCCAGTCGCCAGTCGCCGAACTCCTTGTAGAGGCTGGTAAGATGCTGCGCCGCTGCGTGTGTCGACTTCACCGGATCGCGGCGCTCGTCCACCCAGTTGTCGATGCGCAGTCCTTCGAGGCGACCTGTGGAGCGAACAAACTGCCAGAGGCCGGAAGCGTGGGCCCGCGAATAGGCGCGAGGATTGAAACCACTCTCGATCATCGACAGATAGAACAGGTCTTCCGGCAGGCCCGCCTCCTGAAGGATCGGTACGATGACGTCTCGATACCGGCCGGAGCGACGGTACCAGGTTTCCCATGTATGCCGCCCGCGGGTCTGGAAGAAGTGAATACTGGCGGCGACCTGGGCGTTGGCATCGACAGGAAAATCGCATTGTGGGGCCAACTGGTGGATGCGTATGAGCGGCACGGAATCGGCGGGAAGATTGTCGAGTCTGTCATCGCCCAGTTCCGTCAGTAACAACGACAGAGGGCTGTCGGGTGACAGGTTCTCAAGGTGGGGCAGAATGCTGAGGTAGGCCTGTTCGACCGCCTGAGCGATGGCATCCACCTCCGCCTGCGGATTCCGCCCGCCCAGGGCACCTTCCAGATAGGGGTTGTCGTCGAGTGCGGCCAGGGTGTAGAAGGCCTGGTCGAGTTCCTCGCGGGCACCGTCAAAGCGACCTGCAGCACCCTCGTCCAGTCCGCGCAACCAGCGCCACCGTGCCATCCGCAGGGTGCCATCAAATTCCTGTTCCAGGATCGCGTCCACCGCCAGCGAGTCAACGACGGACGCCGCAGAGGATGCCGAAGCCGTGGACCGCATCGCCCAGAACGGCGCGCACGCGGTCATCTGCAGGGCGCACAAAGTCCCACATGCGATACCGACAAAGTGTGCAGCCCTCACCGGATCTCTCCCTCTTCACGAGGCAGATAGACTTCTGCGCGAACGGCCATGGCTGTGCGAAATCCGAGGGACCGGCACCGTTCGACGAAGTTCTGTGCCTCTGTTTCGGTGCGAAAACTTCCGGCGAGGACCTTGTGCCACGGCGCGTCGAAGGTCGAACTGACATCCTCACGCTTCAGGCGCTTCATGACCTGTCGGCGATACTCCTGGGCACCCGCCTGATCCATGAACTGACCGATCAGCACCCGCCATCCCTGCAGGCGGAACAACTCGGGTTCCTCAGGGGCCAGCGCCGTATCCGGTATGGCCGCCGCTGTCGTCAGGGTCTCAACGACAACAGAATCCGCCGGAGGCACCGCAACTGCCGCCGACGGTGTCTGTGCCGAGCGTAGAGTATCAGTGACGAGAAAAGCGCCTTCATAACCGCGACTGAGAGCGGCAATCTGCAGGCGCAGTTCATCGGCGTCGCTGCTGCGCGACAGGTGGCCGGCGCGGACGGCGAACAAACGTCCCTGAGGCGTCACCTCGGCGGGTACGTCGAAGCGGCGCCGCAGTTCTTCGGCGATTCGTTCGGCACCCTCCTGCTGACGCAAAGCGATCACCTGAACCTGGTAGATGACGATATCGACGCTGTCGGCGGTGGCGACGTTCGTTTCGGCAAGTCTGGCGGGCACAACCGAAATGATGGTGTCAGGAGCCTCTGAAACACTGACCGGGGCGGGCGCACGGAATGCCGGCTGAATCAGGATCAGATCATCGCGGAAGCGGGCCGGATCGAATTCCTCACGCACCGCTGTATCGGTGCTGACTGCCGGGGCCGTGCCGTGATATACCGGGGCGGTCTGGGCGTGGCTGGCACAGCCACTCGTCGACAGGGCGGCCACACTCGTGGCGGCCAGCAGGCGGAGGGCTGCGTGCAGTGCGCGGTTCATCGGCTGGCACCCGTGGCGATGGCAGGGATGGCTTTGCCCCAGGTCTGCAGGACGCTGTCATAGGGCATCCGGGCCACGCCATGCTCGGTGATGATGGCAGAAACCAGGTGATGCGGTGTCACGTCGAAAGCCGGGTTGTAGACATTTACGCCCGTCGGTACTGTGCGTCGGCCAAAGCCCTCCGTGATTTCGTGGGCGGCACGTTCCTCGATGGGAATCAGGTCGCCAGAGGCCAGTTCGAGATCTACGGTTGAGGTGGGGGCTGCCACGTAGAACGGGATGTCATGGGCCCGCGCCATGAGCGCGACGCCATAGGTCCCGATCTTGTTGGCGACGTCGCCATTGGCCGCGATACGGTCTGCTCCGGTGATCACACAGTCGATTCTGTGGTCCCGCAATACGGAAGCGGCAGCAACGTCGCAGATCACCGTCACATCGATACCACGACGCTGCAGTTCCCATGCAGTGAGCCGAGCGCCCTGCAACAGCGGCCGGGTCTCATCAGCAAACACCCGCACTTTCTTGCCTTGTTCCACGGCAGCGTAGATGACACCAAGGGCGGTGCCCCAACCGGCCGTTGCCAGGGAGCCGGCATTGCAGTGGGTCAGGACTGTGGCGTCGTCGGGCAACAGGGCAGCACCATGCTCACCCAGGAGCCGACACAGGCGCCGGTCATCGGCATCGATCCGTTGCGCTGCCGCGACAAGTGTGGCATACAACTCGTCATCAGAACTGCCAGTGGCGGCATCCAGCGCCTGTTGCATACAATCCAGTGCCCAGAACAGATTGACCGCCGTCGGCCGCGTGCGACCGAGGCGCGCCACAGCGGCTGAGACCGTTGTGGCGCCGGCACCGGTTCCGCGTGCATGCCAGGCCCCGAGGGCTACACCGTAGGCGGCGGCAACGCCAATGGCGGGAGCCCCCCGTACGCGCAGGGATTCGATGGCTTCGGCGACGGTTTCCACGTCCGTGCAGTTGCGCAGGACTTCTTCCACAGGCAGCAGGGTTTGGTCCAGAAGTACCAGAGCCGGCGGCACTTGCGACGAGGCTTCTCGCCACTGCAGTGTCGGTGGTGGCTCAGCCGCCATCGCGCAGGCTCTCGGTCACGGGGGCAAAGTCAAATTCGCCCACGGTGCTGTCTCCGCCACTGGCCAGACGATCGTCGAAGTGGGTCGCTTCGGCGTCACCCCACAGACGTTCCAGGGCGTAGAACTCGCGGGCTTCATCGCGAAACACATGAATGACGATGTCCACCAGGTCGAGCAGGACCCAGCGCAGAGATTCGGTGCCCTCGATATGCCACGGCCTGTGTCCCGCCTCGCGCAGCGCTCCGGCCAGATTGTAGGCAACGGCACGGACATGTGGCTCAGAGGTCGCGGTGCAGATCACGAAAAAATCGGCGGCATCACTGACGCCACGCAGGTCGATCAACACAACGTCGAGGGCCTTCATCTCGTGTAACGTGTCAACGATCAGGCGCAGACGGGCATCTTCGTCGACGGGTGGGACGGATTCAGTGTCTATGATTTCTGGCTCCTGAGAGGCCTACGGCTCTAGCAGGCCGAGGCGCTTGTAGTCACGACCGACGATCACGGTTACATCCTCTAGGCGGTATGTGTCGTCGCTGATCTGTTGAATGGTGTGTGGAATCCCCAAGGCTCTGGCAACACCACGGGCGCGTTCCACATCGCCGGAACGATCTATCACGAGTGATTCGAGAAAATCGAAACTCCACGCGTTGCCCTCGTGGATAACATCCATCCCGCGTCCCCGTGCCTTTCGCGTCATGCGCGCCGCCACATTCGGATCGCCGCTGCCATTGAGTACGGCAATGCGATATGACCCCTGAGGCGTCGGCGCCAGTTCCGGACTCGGCGTCTGTGCCGGGGACTGTCGCTGTGGGATCAGCGCAAAGGCCAGAAGGACGATACCGGCAACACTGGCCAAGAGCCAGAGGGCTTTCTCCTGCACGAATATGCGGGGTCCGAAGATACAGGGGAAGGGGAGAGCAGATGGAACGGACGGGCATGGGGTTGACCCGTCTACTCACCGAGAGCGACGTTCCGGACACGTAATGCCAGTGCCAGGAGCGTCACAGGCGAGTACTAAGATGGCAGCGAGCGCTGCCTAAAGTCAACCCAATATATATTACGTCGGCAGCAGACCCATGCCGATGCGGACGAAGAGATAAGCCGAAGCTGCAAAGGTGATGGCGCGGGCAAAGCGGTCGACTATATCAGATATGCCAGAACTTGCGTCCATGAGGGGTCCTGTTCAGGTAATCGTGCAGTGAACAGACAAGCAGTAGCTACACGAATAGATACTGCACAAACGATCCCTCGTCAAGCGGAATTCTACCGACCGTTGACTGCCGGACTGACGGCTAGAACAGGCCGGAGTACTTGAAGGTCATGATATAATCCTGGCTCCCTTTGCGTTTGGCGGCGATGCGGGAGTCGTAGATGTCCCAGCCGAAACCAAAAAGGAACTTGTCTTTGTACATCGATACGGCGATACCCAGGGATATGGCGATTGAGTTACCTGTGGACAGAGCTTCCAACACGTTTCCGGTGGCTGTAAGGTGAACCCCCGAAATGGCGGGGTGTTCGCCGTTGTGAAAGCCAACAAAGGCGATACCGGGCAGCCCGATCAGGCGTTCCGCCTCGCCTTTGACGGTGTTGCCGTCTTTGTCCGTCCAGTCACGGCCGGGTCGAATCGTCAGGAATGAGACCAGCGGCTTGGCCTCGAACTCCCACTTCCAGCCACCCGCCTCCAGCACCTGACTCACAGATTGCGGCGGGGCGCCGGGGTAGCTGTGTGTCGTCAATTTGAGACGCACACGTCTGATGCCTGTCTCCTTGAGGCGCAGGTTGAGATCCTCGGCCAACAAACTGCCATCCGAGTCCTCGTAGATCTGCACGCTCAACTGCTTGCTGCTGCCCTTCGGGTCATAATTCTCGTCGAGCTGCGTCCACTCGACATCGATACGACGCCCGATCAGAGCCTGACGCAGAGAATCGGGCAGCAGAAAGCGGAGATCGATCTTGGTGCCGTCGCGTACCACCAGAGGCGTGTTGTTCCACGCCACCGGCAGCGGCTGTGGATCATCCTTGCGGGACATCGTTACCGACGTGATCCGGGCGAGATCCACGTTTTCCAGTGCGCCCTGACCCTTGATCTTGATGGGCTGCGCCTTGTCACGAACGTCATTGCTCACCAGCAGGATCTGGCCGAACCGTTCACCCAGAGCCTCGGGCGAGAAGTGCACCCGAAGGGTTGTCGACTGCCCTGGCTCCAGAGCGAAGGCCTGGGGTTCGAGTCGGGCCTCGTGCGTCAGCGAATTGGCCTCGACACGCAGGGACGTGTCCCCGGAGTTTGTCGCCACGAGTGTCCGCATGGTGCTGTCTCCGAGGACGACGAAACCGAAGTCGACGGGACCAGCGGGGTGCAACTCAATCTCGGCGGCGACGCCAGTGCCATTGAGCAGGACCTCGAGGGTCTCGGTGCCCTCTTCCCAGAAACCCTCCAGGCGCAGCGTTCCCGTGCTCAGGCCGCGACTCGCAGGCTCGTAGGTAACATTGATCGGCAGGGACCGCAGACTGTTGGCGGGCAGCAGGAATTTGCTGTCCGGCGACACCTGTGTGTAGAGCGTGAACTCATCACTGGTGGAGCGGATGCGGTTGATGGTGAAGTCGGCGTTGCCGTCGTTGACCAGATCGATGAGGCCATTGCTGGCCTCCCCCACGGGCACACGGCCGAAATCGTATGCTGTGGGTGTCAACTTGAGGAACTTTCCCGTGCCGCGCAGCAGGAATCGTTGCCGACCGGCTTCCGTCTCCAGCCAGAGCACCGCCTCGCGGTCGCCGATCTCTTTGGGCAGGAACGTGAGGCTTACCTTGCCGCTTTCGCCAGGTTGCAGCAGCACGGCGCCCGTCTCCAGACTGAATTCGGCGTCGGCGCCGTTGTCCAGTTCCAGGTGCGTCGTGAAGGGACTGCCGCCGCGGTTCCACAGCAGCAGTTGTTCACGGGCGGGGTTGCCGATGGGAACACTGCCGAACTGGATCGGTGTGCGGTTCAGCACCTCGATCATGGCCGGCGTTACCTGGGCACGCCCCACCAGCGGCAGTTCTACATCCGGCTGTTCCGGATCGTTGGTGTGGATAGAGATTGCGCCGACCACGGGTCCTTCATAGCGCGGTCTGAAAATGATCGGTATGTCCTGCCGGGCACCGGGTCCGATGGTCACGATGGAATCCCGGGGGATGGCAAAGGCTTCGTGGTCGATTCGGATGTCGACATCGAGCCTGGCGCGGCCGCGATTGAGCAGGGAGAGCGAGCGCCGCTGATAGGCGCCAACCTCCACCGTCTCGAAATCGAAGCCGATCTCCGGCAACGGTGATGTCACGAGGTGTGGCGCCAGGCCCTCGCCGGTGAGGGGTACATCGAAGACACCTGCCGGCAGATCTGCGGAATAGACGGCGATACGGCCACTGACGGTGCCGTCAGCAACAGGGGTGAAATTGACGTCAACGCTGATCGACCCACCCGCCGGCACTCGTCGTGCCAATACGCTGGTCAGAGAGAATCCGATGTCTGCAGGAATGACAGTGATGCTGTCGACAGCGAATTCGACGCGACCCGTATTGGTCAACTGTGCGGAGCGCTGCACAGACGAGCCCACAGGGGTTGTGCCAGCCTCGATCCCCGAACCACGACGCAGACCGATCACGGGAACAGTGACTTCTGCCTGCAGCGATACTGTGAGCTCTTCGCTGCCGAACAGCTCCTTGGTCCGCAGCGTCAACTGTCCGGTGTATACGTCGCTGGCAGCAGCCCGGAAGTGCAATGTGAGGCGCCGTTCAGCTCCGGCAGCCAGGAGCAAGGTATCTGCATCGATCAAGAAGAGTTCGCTCTCGAGGTGCAGATTCACCTCCATCCGGCTTGTGCCAGGGTTGCGCACCACAAGCTCGCGACTGATGGAGGACCCGGGCTTGAGGAGGCCGAAATCGATGGCTAAGGGTGTCACCTGAAGCGCCTGAGCGGCGGCACTTGTCGCAACGAGCGCAGAAGTGCCCAACAGGGCTAGCAAGGTGGCGGTGCCGAACACGCGGCGCAGCCTATAGAGGCTGGTGGGCATCAGAGAATATGATTGGCGTGTGGCGAAAAAAAAGAAAGAGCGACCAACTCACCAGAATGCCGAAAAAACATTGTCGAAGTTCCACGTTCTTCAAGAAGAGTGGAAAACTTCCAGCAGGGCAGACTGAAAATGTGAGTTCAGGTCACTCTTTATGCGAAGCAAGATAGCCGCGTCCTTCCTGACTGTCAACCAGCAATCTCTGTCAACCAGCAATCTCTTTGCAACCAACCACGTCCCGTTACAGACCCTGGCGCGGCGCGTGCGGTTCCCATCACGGCGCCTGCAGAATTTCATGCAGTCCGGTAACGAGGCGGTTCATTCCTTCTTCAACAGTGTGGGCCTCGAGCGCCCCGTAGGCGATGCGCAGATGACAGACATCTGTGAGACCAAAACCGGATCCGGGAATGACGGCGACCTTGTGGTCACACACCAGGCGTTCGACGACGGCCATAGAGGACAGCGGTGTGTCGAGACGTGCCAGCAGGTAGAAGGCGCCATTGGCCTGCGGCACGATGCAGTGTGGTGTCAGTTCCTGCAGACGCTGCAGGCACATTCTCCGCACAGCGTCGATGTCGGCAACGTATCTCCGGCAGTATTCGGGACCTGCCTGCAGCGCCCCAGCGGCGGCCAGTTGCGAAATGACAGGTGGACAGATGAGAACCGTATCCTGGCTTTTCTGCAGCGCTCGCATCAGCACCTGCGGTGCAACCAGATAGCCGACGCGCCAGTTGGCCAGCCCATAGGATTTTGAGAATGAGAACAGCGAGATCGTGTGTCCGGCACTGTCGGGCAGCGACGCCGGTGACAGATGGGGCATGCCGTCGTAGGTGAAATACTCGTAAGCCTCGTCGCTGACATGGTACACGCCGCGCCTGCGGCACAATTCATTGACCTGGCGCAGTGCTTCAGGTGCGTAGACGACGCCCGCAGGGTTATTGGGCGAGATCGTCACCACCATGCGCGTGCGCTCGGTGATGGCCGCCTCGATGGCCTCGATGCGGAGGCCGTAGCGCTCATCCGACGGGACGGCAATGGCGCGCGCATTGGCCATGGCGATGGCCATCTCATGGTTGAAGTAGAACGGTGACATGACGATGACCTCGTCCCCCGGATCACAGACAGCAAGGACGATGTGATAGAAGGCCATGTTGCTGCCCGCCGTCACAAACAGCACCTGCTGCTCATCGTCGAGATGTATCGCATTGTCGTTGGCCAGTTTGGCTCGCAGTGCTTCCTGCAACTGAGGGATCCCGTCGGCATTGCGGTAGTGATGATCTGCAGGGGCTCCGCCAAACCCCTCGATGGCGGCAAAGGCCTCTGGCGGCGGCCCGTAATGGACCACGCCCTGGCCGAGTGAGATCGTCCCGGGATTGTTGCGGATGAGGGCCGCCACATCCGGAATCACGGGCGCCTGCACGGCGATCATCCGCTGTGACAGATGGGTCGGGCTGCTCATGAACGCAACACAGCCTGCATACGGTCATAGAGGCGGTCGATTTCACTGCGGGTCTCGCCATCGAGTTGGTAGGCCAGCGGCCCTCGGTGCACCTGATTGGGGAACAGGCCCTGGCGATGCATGAGGTGTCGCTCCGTAACGATGTAGCCGTCGAGGCCGCCCTGCATCTGCAGAGTGGCGATGGCACAGATCGGCAGATAGACCTCATAGGCCCGGTCCCAGTCGCCCGCAACACAGGCGTTCCACAACGTCACCAGGCCGTCGAGCAGTTCGACCCCTGGGATTGTGCCCGTCACGCCGCGGCGATAGGAGTCGATGAGCAACACGCCGCCGGAACCTTCGAATACCCTGGCCTTACCGTCTGTCAGGTCACGCAGTGCAGAAATGCATGGCCCCAGCGGTGTCGCTTCGGGCTTGAACATGATACGCTCGCCCTGCTTGCGAAAGAGTTCCGCCTGGAAGCTCAGGCTCATCGGCCTGCCGACGTACGCGCTGGCATCCTGGATGATGAGTGGCAGCCTGACTTCTTCCAGCAATTCTTCGAAATACTCGGCCAGCTGTGGCTCCGCCAGGCCCTGTGACAGAGGCGGGATCACCATAAGTCCGGCAGCGCCACCATCCTCGGCGGCACGGGCAAAGGCTCGCGCCTGTACCGAGCTTTCCGCGCCAACGCTGATGATGACCGGCCCCCGATCCTCGGCGAATTCCACCAGATGTGCCGGCATCTCCAGACGCTCCTGCGCTGTGAGCCTCAGGGTGTCAGAAACCAGGGCCAGGCACAGGCCGTTCGCGCCGGTGTCGAACAGGTAGTCGACCTCTCGCCGGAGCGTCGCAAAGTCGATCCGCAGATCCTCGTGATAGGGCATATGTACCACAGGCAGGATTCCGTGGATGGACTCGGTTTCAGCAGGCATCGATCTGACTCCTTCTGGCACGGGCGGTGGCGACAACTTCGCGCTGGACCTGCAGAACAAAGTCCTTCACGTCAGCCGAGGCTGCAGCCATGTAGTAGGGAAATTTCCGGCGACGATCATAGTTCGGCTCGACACCGCCGACCAGGAAGCAGCTGGCGCCCGCCTCCTCCGCGATCAGGGATGGGGGCCCTACATCGTAGACCTCTACCTGACGCGTGAGGTAGGCGGCGAGCGTTCCTTCAGCAAGCTGTGTGAGTACGAGGGCTGCGCCGATGGGATGTTCGTGTGGGTCAAGAGTCGGACGTGCCGGCTGCTGGAAGGCACGTGCTTTCGTCGAAATGAACGCCCGGTTCGTTCCTGGTTTGGCGGGTAGGCGGAGTCGCCTGGGAGCACGCTTGCCGCGCTGCAACCACGCTCCCTGTCCACGGATCGCGGTGAAAAGTTTGTCTTCGTCGGGTCTGGCGATGGCAGAGGCGATCATTCTACCGCCGCAGGCCAGGCCCACACATACATGATAGGGCGCGTCCCCCCGCTGGAAATGCAGCGTGCCATCAATGGGGTCGAGAATCACGACGTAGTCCGAGTCGTTGCCGGCGAAGGCGCGCCGCATGGGCGTGGTTTCCTCGGCGATGCAACGGATGTCGGGAAAATGAGCATGGACCGTGCCGAGGATGAGCTCCTGGAAGGCGGCATCAAGTACAGTGAGTACGCTGGAGGCCTGCTGCGCCTGTTGACCCGAAAGGCTGCGGTCTGCCTTTTTGCCGACGTCAGCGACTTTGCCATAGAACACACGGGAGGCGGCAGCGCACTGACGCACGACGGGCACAACGGCGTCGAGGAAGTGTTGCGGGTTGATGTGTGCAGTCATAGTTGAGCCATAGCGTAAGAAGAATTGTGTTGACGGTCTCGCCGTGACACTGTTACCATCGCACAAGGTGCCGATTTTCGTGGACAGTTACCAGCAAGGCCATCGTGGGCAAAGATCGAGTTCAGCGTCTGATTCAGGTTATCAACAAGATCCCCCTCTTCGGCAGCCTCGGGCCGTCGCAGGTACAGGCGGTTCTCGGCGCCTGCACGCCAAAGCGCTTTGAAGAAGGGGATGTCCTGTGTGCTGCCGGAACCCCGGGGGACGAACTCTTCATCCTGCTTACCGGACAAGCCGGCGTCTACGCCGACGATGGCACGGAATTGGCGGACATCAGTCCCATCGCCACCATCGGCGAGATGAGTATCGCCACGCGGCAGATGCGGACCTCCACTGTCAGGGCCAAACAGGTGAGCAACGCTCTGCAGATCAAGCGCGTGGCTCTCGATGTGGCCCTGAAGAACGACGCAGAGGCGCAGGCCAAAATCCTGCGCAACATCGTTGAGATTCTGGCAAAACGCATGGAGACTGATGTTGGTCGCCGGCGCAAGGACATGATCGAGAAGCTGCAATCGCAGGAGGCGACAGCCCAGGCGCTATTGCGTGTCGACCTGGCTCTGGGCCTCCTCGCTCGCAAGAGTGGCATACCCCTGGCCGAGGCTCGTAGGTTGCTGGAGGCGGAGTTGAGAGCCAGTGACACGGACCGACGGGTTCTCATCGTTGACGACGAGGACCACGTCCGCAAGATGCTGACCAAACTGCTCTCGAACTATGATGTTGTTGCCGTGGGGTCGGGTGCCGAAGCGATCGAAGCAGTGTTGGAATCAAGGCCGGATCTCGTTATCACCGACATAAGAATGCCGGACATGGATGGCTTCGCCCTGCTGGGCAAACTGCGCGAGTTTCATCCCGATCTGCCGGTCCTGGCCCTGTCAGGCATCGTTAACGATGAGGACATCCGCGAATACGATTTTGCCGGCTTTCTGGCCAAACCCATGGACATGGTACAGTTCAAGAGTGTCGTCGCCTCAGCCCTTGCAGGAGCCGGCACTTCCTGACTTGCCCACGCGGCATACCCCGTGGTAAAAACAAGGGCCCCGGAGCGTGCAGCGCTTCGGGGCCCCTTGTCTGTGAGCAAGTTTCTACCGCGCCGAGTGTCAGCCGGCAGCCTCGCCGTAACTGGCTTTCTTATGCAGGATCGCGGCCATGACCCTGTCGGGGCTCATGGGCAGATCGAAGAGCCGCTCACCGATGGCATCATTGATGGCGTTCGCAACAGCCGCCATTGGGGGCACGAGTGGCACCTCACCGACACCGCGGATGCCATGGGGGCTCGCCGGGTTCGGGACTTCGACAAGGATCGTCTCGATCATGGGCAGATCCAGAGCCGTCGGCATGCGATAGTCGAGGAACGTGGGGTTGGCCATGCCACCGTCGGCGTTGTAGAAGTAGCCCTCCATCAGGGCCCAGCCGATGCCCTGGACGGCGCCGCCCTGGATCTGACCTTCCACGTAGCTCGGATGGATCGCCTTGCCAACGTCCTGCACGGCGGTGTAGCGCAGAATCTCTACCTTGCCGGTATCGGGATCGACATCGACATCGACGATGTGTGTGCCGAAGGCATTGCCGGCGCCTGAAGCGCTGATCGAACCGGTACCCTCGATGGGGCCGCCCGTGGAGCCCTGCTGCGCGGCAACTTCAGCGAAGGTCAGCTTCTTTGTGGCATCGGAGCGTGAGACGAACTGGCCGCCCTCGACCCATTCAACGTCCCCTTCGTCCACCTCAAGCTGCTTGGCAGCTCTGGCGACCATCTTGGCCTTCGTGTCCTCTGCAGCAAGGTAACAGGCGTGACCCGTGGCGTACGTCACGCGACTGCCGCCGGTACCGTCGTGATATCCGATCGAATCGGTATCGACGACGGCGGGCTTCACCTGGTTGACACTCAGCCCCAGGGTTTCGGCGACGATCATCGCCATCGCCGCCCGGGAGCCACCGATATCAGCCGATCCCTCTTCGAGACTGACGGTTCCGTCCGACTGCACGTGGATGTTGGCTGACGACTGGCCGCCGCCGTTGAACCAGAAGCCACTGGCCACACCACGGCCGACAAACTCGCCCGCCGGTTTGGCACTGCGGTAGTGTTCTGAATTGCGCGCCGCATCAATGGTCTGCTCATAGCCAATCTTCTTGTAGACAGTGCCATCGGCGCGACGAGTGCCCTCATGGGCTGCGTTCTGTCGGCGTACCTGCAACGGATCCATGCCGATGCGACGAGCCAGTGCATCGATGACGGATTCAGAAGCGTGCGCCGCATTCGGTGCGCCCGGGGCACGATACGCGGTCGATTTCGGCTTGTTGACGACGACGTCGTAGGCATCGATACGCACGTTCGGGATGTTGTACGGGCCGAAGATGCAGGCGGCGCCAGCACCTACGGCTGAGCCCGGGAAGGCGCCGGCTTCGTAGGCCAGGTAGGCCTGGGCGGCGACGATCGTACCGTCTCGCTTGATGCCCATCCTGCACTTGATATAACCACCGGGAGCCGGGCCTGAGCCCTGAAAGACCTCAGCGCGGCTCATGACCATCTTTACCGGGTGACCGGTCTTGTGTGACATGACGGCCGCCGCAGGCTCCATGTAGATCGAGAACTTGCCGCCGAAGCCGCCGCCAATCTCGCAGGGGATGACTTTGACCTTGCCGATGGGCACCTGCAGCACTTCGGAGACCTGTTCACGGATCTGGAACGCGCCCTGCGTGCTGACCCAGACTGTGATGGAGCCGTCACGCTTCCACAGGACGGTTGTGTTGTGCGGTTCGATGTAGCCCTGATGCACGGTGGCCGTGCGGAATTCGTGTTCGACGATCTCGTCGGCCTGTGCGAAGCCAGCGTCGATGTCACCCATTTCCTGCCGGTTGTGGCTGGCTATGTTGCTCTTTCTGTCGGTTTTCTCACCAAGCTCACGCGTCGTGCGGTTCTCGTCCAGCAAGGGGGCGTCGTCCTTCATTGCATCAAGGACGTCCACGACATGGGGCAGGACCTCATACTCAACCTCGATCAGTTCGAGGGCTTCTTCGGCGATATGCGGACTGATGGCGGCGACGGCGGCCACCGCATGACCCTTGTAGAGAACTTTGCCGGAGGCCAGTGAGTTGGCAGCGATCTCCCGGATGTTGACGCGGGTTTCGCCAATCTCCGACAGCTTGTCGACGGTTTCCACGAGATCCTCTGCCGTTGCCACCGCCCGTACACCCTCAAGCTGCATCGCCTTCGACGTATCAATTCGCTTGATCAGGGCGTGGGCGTGGGGGCTGCGCAGCAATTTCCCGTAGAGTACGTCTGCGGGGCGGACATCGGCGCCGTAGACGGCACGTCCGGTAACCTTGTCCTCTCCGTCATGGCGGATCGGGCGTGTGCCGATCACCTTGAATTTTCCGTCGCTGGTAAAATCTGGGTAGGCGGGAGTGGTCGACATCAGCTTGGATCTCCTTGGGTGGCAGTCACGAACCGAAAGGCTAATGAGCCCCCGACTGTGTGTCAACGTGACAATGCGGCGATTCGACGGGCTCTATCCATGCGCGGTACCGAAAGCTATCCTTGATGCACGGAAGGCAGGCCATGGCAAAAGAGCGTGTAAAGATCCTTGTGCAGACCCTGAGGAAGATCCCACTGTTCCAGGGACTGTCTCCATCGCAGATCCAGCAGATCCTGAGCGTGTGTCAACCGCGCAAGTTTGACGCTGGACAGACCGTGTGCGCCACGGGTACGCCGGCGGATGAGATGTACATCCTGCTGTCCGGGAACCTGGGGGTGGTTACGGAAGACGGCTCCCTGGTGGCAACCCTTTCACCCGTCACCACTGTCGGCGAGATGGGCATGGTCACACGGCAGGTACGGCGGGCCACAGTAGAGACCCTGGATACGAGCAATGTCCTGGTGGTCAAGCGCCCTGCATTCGAGACCATCCTCGGTACCGATTCGGCGCTGGCGGCCCGTATCTATCGAAATATCGTCGACATTCTCGCGGACAAGATCGTGCAGGACAACGTGCGTATGCGCGACTACCTCGTGGAGAAGGTGCGTCAGGAGGGACGCATCCGCGATGCCCGCAGGCGGGCCGACCTGGCCCTCGAGTTGGTCGTATCCGAGGCCGGCATGGATCGCTCCCGGGCAAAAGCCATGGTTGATGAGCGGGCGGATCGGGAACCCCGCATGCGCGTGCTGATCGTTGACGACGAAGCCGAGATGCGCCGTATGCTCAGCGACGCGCTGGGTGACTACGATACCATCGAGGCGCGCGATGGCGAGGAAGCTCTGGCAGAAATCGGCGACGATCTGCCCGATCTGGTGATTACCGATATCCGCATGCCTGGCATGGACGGCTACGCTCTGTTGAAGAGGATCAAGGAGCTCTCACCGGAAACGCCGGTCCTGGCCATCTCTGGTTTCGTTACCGACGCCGATATCGTCGACTATGATTTCGATGCTTTCCTGGAGAAACCGATGAATCTCAAGGAATTTCGAGACTTCGTCGATGCTGCACTCGTGGGGGACGACTGATGGCCGACGATCTGATGGCCGATGATACAGCAAATGCTGCCGCCAAGACACGCAAGCGCATACTGCTCGTTGAGGACGAGCCGTCGGTTCGCCGTGTCCTGATACGCGCCCTGGCCGATTATGATGTGATCGAGGCTGCCAATGCTGAGGTCGCCCTCGATCTGATGGCGGGTGCTGCTGCGGAGCTGGTTATCACCGATATCGCCTTGGCCCACATGGACGGGTGTGCTCTGGCGGCCCGCTTGCACGATCGCTGGACCGAAGTGCCCATCATCGCCATCTCGGGCCATTTCGGTGATCGTGATCTGGAGGAGTTCGGCTTCGACACCTTTCTGGAGAAGCCGATCGACGTGAAGTCTCTGCGCGGGGCGGTGGCCGCCCTGCTGTGCAACGACTGAGGCAATACCGTCGGTGACCTGGACTCCGGTGCTGTCGCCCCCGGCCCTTGGCCCCAGCGACGTTCACATCTGGCGTTCGCGTCTGGACGTCCACGCCGAAGAGGTCCGCCGGTGCCGGGCCCTGCTGACGACGGAAGAAAACGAACGGGCGGGGCGTTTCGTCTTTGAGGAGCATCGAGACCGCTTCATCGTCGCCCGGGGGAGGATGCGTGACCTGCTGGCAGCCTACGTTGGCAGTCCGGCGGCCACGCTCCAGTTCGCCTACGGATCACACGGCAAACCGCGACTCATTGTGCCCGCAACGGATACGACGTTCAATGTCTCGCACTCCGGCGGCAGCATGCTGCTGGCCTTTGCCAGAGGCAGGCATGTTGGTGTCGATATCGAGCGTACCACGCGCACGGTTGACTGGGAAGCCGTTGCGGCTCGCTTTTTTGCCGCCCCCGAACGGGCGGTTCTGGCACGATTGTCCACGAGTGAACGTCGAGCGGCCTTCTTCCGTTGCTGGACGCGCAAGGAAGCCTTCATGAAAGCGACGGGCCAGGGCGTGACCTACGGTCTGACGAGTTTCGCCGTGTCACTTGCGCCAGGGGATCCTGCCGAACTGCTATGGCTGGCCGAAGGGGATCCGCAAGGCTGGGGCCTGGCTGACGTTGAACCAGACGCCGAGCATTGCGGGGCCATCTGTGCTCAGGGCCGCGACTGGCAGCCCCGCTATCTGGTCGCCCCGGAGGCCCGGTCGATCACGGAGGCCCGGTCGATCACAGGATAAGTTCGCGATGGACCCCGCGCATATCCATCTCAAACTCGATTTCCCGAACCGGAGGACGGGTGTGGTGCCAGTGGATTCCCATTCTGCGGGCGGGACCCAGACGGCTGAGTACGACGTCCTCAATGAGTCCCTGGAGCGGCCGCACGGTGTAGACGTTGATCTGATTCAGCAGATCCCAGCGGGCGCCAAGCCCATCCAGGCGCGTTTCCATGACCTGCATCACATAGGCGGCTTTCTCCCGCATCGCCTCCGGTGAGGTCTCTCCGCGGCGGACGATCCCGCCCACATCGAGCACACCATCCCGCAGTTCACCGGCGCCAGAGATGACAAGGGAAGGGGACATGTTCGGCTTTGATGCAGGAACGACGTATGCAAAGGCATGCAGCAGTGTCTCTGCAGGGGCAGAGTAGGCGGGTGCGACGTTAGTCCGCGATACCGGGTTCAGGCCTTCCCGGAACAGATCCCAGTCCGACAACACGGCGCGATATTCATCATTGAAGGAGACGAAGCCATCAATCGGGTAGGGCTGGGGGCAGCGAAGTTGGATCGAGCACAGAGAGGCACGATTCCGTCCCTCGGCCTGCAAATGCGCAGCAACGACAGCAAAGCCGCGGCGCCAGGGAGGGGCCTCCCGGAAGGTCACGAAAATGATCTCATAACCGGGATCAGCGACAACGCCGCAGGAATACGGATCGATGCCTTTGAGGAAATGGTAGTGGCCTTCGGGATTATGGATCAGCATGTGGGCTTTGATTCTATTGTCGAGTTCGTATATTACACGGGTACAACGGGTTGGTGTAACCTACACAGCCAGTCGTAATGCTTCAAATCCGGCCTGGCCGGAAGGAGGTCCCCAATGGCGATCGGTCCCGTTCTCACCTCGACTGCAAGGCTTCATGTGGGGTCGGGGGCCCGGATACCTCGTGGGCCCAGCCAGAGTGGCGTCGAACGTCTGGGCGAACTGGTGCGCACACGAAATGCGGTGGCTGCCGAACTGGACACGCCAGGGCGCACCTACAGTGAGCGCACGATCCTGACCGCCCGGTTCAATGATCTCCAGCGTCAGGTGAATCAGCTCGATGGCATCGTTGCCAGCGAGGGGCAGGAGTCCGCTGGTCCAACCCCCGCGCCACAGGTAGCCGACGCCAACGTGCCGGATTCAGCCCAGGCATCCGGATCTCAGGCATCCGGATCTCAGGCATCCGGATCGTCGGCCACCACCGAGCCGACGGCTCAGCGCCCGGAGACATCGACGGCAAATACCACAACGACATCGACGGAGCCAGCCAGCAGTCAAGCAGCCCAGGTCGACGTCGTCGCCTGAACCGCAGTTGCCTGAACCAGTTGCTTGAATCAGTTGCCTGAACCTGTTGCCTGAACCAGTTGATCGACGGGCAGGATCGACGTTTCTTCGTCGCTCCTGCCCTTTTTCTTGCATATACATGTGATACGACCGCGGGGGTCCATGAGCTGGCAGGTCCTGATCCAGAGTGACGTTGTGCCGTATGAGCCGATCACCCGGCTTCTTGCTGCGTCTGACTGTTGCCTGCATTGGTGGCGCGACGCGGAGCCGCCGCAGGACATCGACTACAGTTGCATCGATGGCATCTACAGCTATGGTCACTTTCCGGTGACCCGGCTGCTGATGGAGCGCTGCGGGCGCCTGAAGATCGTCAGCAATTTTGGTGTCGGCTGTGATCACATCGACCAGAACGGCGCCAGGGCTCTGGGCATTCCCGTGGGCAACACACCGGGCGTTCTTGATGCGGCGACGGCAGATCTGACCTGGGCCCTGCTGCTGGCGGCGGGGCGCAACATCGTCGCGGGAGACCATTTTGCCCGGGGACCCGGGTTCCAGAAGTATGATGCCGCAGTCCTGCTGGGGCAGCAGGTCACGGGTGCCACTCTCGGCATCATCGGTCTGGGTCGAATCGGCTATCAGGTTGGCCGCCGTGCCATCGGATTCGACATGAAAATCCTCTATCACAATCGCACACGCAACGAGTCAGCAGAAGCGGATCTTGGGGCACGCTACGCAGGACTCGATGAGCTTTTGCAGCAGTCCGACTTCGTGGCCCTGAACTGTCCCCTGACGCCGGAGACAACGGGCCTGATCGGCGCCCGGGAACTGGCACTGATGAAGCCCACCGCCGTCATCGCCAATGTGGCGCGGGGTCCGGTGTGGGATCAGGAGGCGCTGCTGGTTGCCCTTCGTGCCGGACATCTGCACGCAGCAGCAACGGATGTGACCTACCCTGAGCCATTGCCCCGGGATCATCCGCTGCTGGCCGAAGAGCGACTCGTGCTGTTGCCCCATCTGGGGTCGGCGACACGGCAGACGCGTGATGCCATGTCACAGATGTCCGTAACCAATCTGCTCGCCGGCCTCACGGGACAGGATGTGCCGCACAGAATTGCGTAACCACGAGCTTTTCGGACATTCTTGAACGTAGCAGGATGCGCCTCGACTCTGACAACATCTAAAACGATTGCGGCGGGAGATCCCGAAGACAATGGCAGACAGCAAACACACGAAGGTTCTCATTATCGGCTCCGGGCCGGCGGGATTCACTGCCGCGGTCTACGCGGCCCGTGCAGATCTGGCCCCCCTCGTTCTGGAGGGTATGCAGCCCGGCGGTCAACTGACGATCACCACGGATGTGGAGAATTATCCCGGCTTCCCGGACGGGATCATGGGTCCGGAGATGATGGAGAAATTCCGCGCCCAGGCGTTGCGTTTCGGTGCTATCGCCGAGTTCAAGACAGTGACGGAAGTGGACTTCTCGCAACGACCCTTCAAGGTCACCGCCGACAAGGACGTGTACACCGCCGATGCCGTCATCATCGCCACGGGCGCCTCCGCGAGTCTGCTGGGCCTCGAGTCGGAGAAGAGATTGATGGGGCATGGCGTTTCTGCCTGCGCCACATGTGATGGCTTTTTTTTCCGCGACAAAGAGATCATTGTCGTTGGTGGTGGCGACACGGCGATGGAGGAAGCCAACTACCTTACCAAATTCGCCTCGAAGGTCAGCCTCGTGCACCGTCGCTCCGAGTTCAGGGCGTCACGCATCATGGTGCAGCGGGCGCAGGAGAACCCGAAGATCGAGTTCGTTACTCCTGCTGTGGTCGAAGAGGTCCTGGGGGACGAGGCGGGGATGAACGTCATCGGCGCCCGATTGCGGAACCCGGAGACGGGAGTTGTCTGGGAGCACACCTGTGAGGGCCTGTTCGTCGCCATCGGCCACAAACCCAATACGACGCTTTTCACCGGCATTCTCGACATGGACGAGACAGGTTATCTGCTCACAGCACCGGACTCGACGAAGACGAACATCGAGGGTGTGTTCGCCTGTGGTGACGCGCAGGATCACGTCTACCGTCAGGCAGTAACGGCAGCAGGCACCGGCTGCATGGCGGCGATCGAAGCCGAACGATGGCTGAGTGAAACCGGCGCCTGACGGAGACGTCTGACGGCGGCGTCCGACGGCGGCGCCTGTGGCGCACGCTGGGTCTACGGCTTTGCCATTTCGGCGTAGGCCTCCCGACCCCGGCGGAACAGTTCTTTCACCTCATTGCGCTGCCTGTCGTTGTTGTAGCGGCCCAC
>JAQCJA010000027.1 GCA_027593305.1 bacterium | reverse complement strand
GTCCGCCCGATCAGCGTCTATGGCAGGACCCGCGTCGAAGCCGAAGCATTGATCCTGGCACGGAAGCGATCCCTCGTGCTGCGCCCCGGGCTGGCCATCGGCGCCTCCCACAATGGCCGCTCGGGCCATTGTGACTGGCTCGCCTACCGGCACCAGCAGGGGTTACCCATTACCATTGTTACGGATGAGTTCCGTTGCGCCATGTGGGTCGACGATCTGGCGGGCCGCATCATGAACCTGGCCCAAAGCGAGCAGACGGGGCTTCGGCACATTGCGGCAACACAAACCGTGGGCCGCCTGGAACTGGCCCGGCACCTGACGCGGCACCTTGGCATCAACCCCGTGCTGCACACGGCCAGTCGTCAGCAGCAGCCGGCGCCCCATCTGGGCCGAGTTGAACTGGTCAGTATCTACCAGGGCCCGTTGCACGAACCCTTGCCGAGCGTGCTGCCGTTTCTGGCGGCACGATAGGGGAGGATGGTCAGCGCCGGAGATTGTCCCGATAGGTGCTGATGCAGATCGTGAGCCGCTGCAGATACCCCTCGAGATCGAGCAGTTCCTCGTCGACGATCAGATAACGCATATCCCAGTCCTGCCCCTGTCCCAGTCCGTACTCCGTCAGTTGCTGCATCTCGGCGATCGTGAAGGCACCGGGGGAGCCAATCTCGGGATGCCGCTCGTAGGCCAGTTTGTCTTCCCACTCCCAGACGAGGGTGTTGGCTTTGTAACTGGCCAGCGTGCGGATCAGGCCCTGCATGTAGACGAAACTGCCCTAATGTCCGTGGTGGTGTTTGGTGTCGTAGTGCATCCAGCGCAGCGCCATCTGCGGCCAGTCAACATTCTGTCAGCCCTGGAATCTCCCAGCCCTGGGATCCGGCCGGGGGGTCCGGGTCGAATGGCCTGCAGCAATGTCCGTGTGTCCCAGAACAAGGCCCGCTGCGTCATACCCGCGAATCGTCACACCATTGGAGTTGACCTCGAGCTCGTAGCCCTCAGGGTGCAGGTCGCTGCCTAACTTGCGCTGCAAGTGAATGGCACCGGATGCCCCCACATCGACCTGCATGCCGAATCTGGTCCGCAGCTCGGTGGCAACATCGGTGGCAGCGAAACAATCGTCCCCATCGGCACTGTCAGGCAGGGCGATCCCGACGACATCACCGATCCGGAAGGCCGATTCCGTTTTCGACCACTGGCGAGGCTCGGGGATGAGATCGGTCTGCAACACCTGCATGGGATCGGTGGCCATGGCGTGACTCCAACGTTGCACCCGTGGGAACTGCGTTCGGGGCAGATAACAGCCGTTTCGGGTGGGACGTGAACCAGGCGGCATGGATTTACAGCTTCAGAAAATGACAAAACTTCCGATAAACAGATTGGACCCTGGCACCGCAGTGGGCCCAAGCCCCCGATCGGAAGCAGAGCATGGAAGCCAACAGCAAGACCTGGGACACACGCACCATCTATTGTGGCGAGACGGCCCCGCCCCCGTCGCTGACTGCCTTGCTGCGCACGACACAGCCGGAAATGCTGTTTGACGCGGAAGCTGGCACCGGGGACTACGCTGTTTTCATGCTGGAAACACGCGACGCCCTGATGGCGCTGCAGAAGAATGCGCTAGCCCCTGATTGCCACCGAGATCGACGCCCGCCGCGCCCAGTTGCTCGCTGTCCTGCTGGCGGGCACGGAGACCACGACGCAACGCCTGAAGATCCTCGGGCAACTCGGTGCCTTTCGCTTTCTGACGACAGAGCCTGCGGAGAGCCGAAAGCTGAAATTGATCGCTGCCGTGCGTGACGCCACTGAGGCTGAACTGCCCGCTCAGGCGGCGGCACTTGCCGACATCTGGCGCCCCGAGCCACGTTCTTTTCTCGACATGCTCATCCACCGCCCGACAGAAGCAGCCCGGTTGCTGGCTCGACGGCCCGTCCCGGGCATCGTCGATCACCCGCTGAGCGGGATCGGCGAAGAGGGGCGCCAGGCTTTCATCAAGTCAGGCGTGATCAGCTGGCGGGAGACGGGGGTCGTGCACCTGGTTGCCGGCGTCGGGAATTTTCTGCAGACCTGTGCCGGCGGCGACTCCAGGGCGACACCTTCGGGGCTCACACCACTGCAGCTGCTGCTCCTGCACGACGAAGTCACCGATGCGTTGCGACAGTCATCCACAATGGAGGCCGCCGCCCGCCACATCGTGGCCCGCACGTTGATCGGCTGCCTGTCCCGTGTGGACCTGGCCTTGACGGTGGAGTCGTTTTTCGTCGCCTGGGAGTCCCATCAGTCGATCGCGGCCGCAGCACAGCAACGCGTGAGGACCGAGCCGGTCGGGGTCGATGCCACTGTGGGACTGTCCACTGACAACTCAGTTGATGACGAGCAGTGGATGGACTGCATCATCACCCACGAAGACCTGCGCCCGGAAGCCTTTGCGCAATGCACGCTTGCCGAACAGCACAGAATCCTGCGCGAGATGTTTGCTGAGGACTGGAGTGAAGAGGACGAACTGGCTCTCGAAACGGTAGCCGTCGCCCCCGTGTCTCGTCATTGTGCGGGAGAACACGGAGGGCCTCTACTCAGGCGTCGAGAATGAGGTCACGCCCGGCGTCGTCATGAGCTCTGGGTACGCTGGAGTTTTCCCAGGCCGTGATCGACCGGCTGTAGCAATCAATTCGACACGTCCAGGATCGTGCGCGCCGCCTCGCTGAGCCGGTTGTAGCTCTCGGGACGAATGAACTTCTGCTGATCCGTCTGCTGCTTCTGATCACGCCGCGTAAAGTAGCTGTGCAGACCATACCGTGGTGTTGCCGTGCGATTCAGCGTGCCGCCATGCCACGTGTGGGAATTGAAGATCACCACCGTCCCCGCCGGCGCCGTCAGGATCTTCTGGTCCGGATGGGGCGCCGTGGCATCGGCCAGCGCGTCCTTGGGATGCTGGCCGCTGCGGTTCGATCCGGGTACAACCCGGGTTGCGCCGTTCTCCTCGGTGAAATCCGTCAGCAGCCAGATCGAGTTGCATACGTAGTAGTCTCCCGGTTGGACACCAGCGCCCCAGTCCGCATGCAGCCCCTGCAGGCCGGCGCCGGGCAAGGCGGCGCGGCCATTGAGTGACGACAGCCGCAACGAATGACCGAGGACGTGGCGGATGCAGGCCAGCACCTTCGGGTGGGTGAAGCAGATCTCGAAACAGGCACCCTTGTTCACCAGATCAGACAACCGGTTGGTGCCGGCCTCCTGGTGTACTTCGGACCCCGCTTCGTCGCCCTCCTCGGCCACCAGTTCCTCGAACCGTGCCCGCAGGGTCTGCACCTGCGCCGGACTCAGGATGCCCGGCAGGGGCAGGTAGCCCTGTTCGTCGAGGTGTGCGCGCTCCTCGTCGGTCAGCAGCCCGGGCATCGCACCGAGCTGCGCCAGCGCTTCTTCACTAGTCAACTTCCCTCTCCTTTGCTCGTGTGATCCCGTCAGTTCCACTGCGCCGATCAAACGCGGAACAGGGGTCGCAGTCCCTCGATGATCGCGTCGAGTTCGCGTTCGTCGCCCGCATCCAGCGGCGGTGTTCCGGGTGTGCGCATGTTCGCGCTGCTGAACACACCTCGACGCATCAGCAGCGTCTTGCACACGGGCAGACCCATACACAGGATCAGGTTGATCAACGGCAGCAACTGACCGTAGATCTGCCGCGCCTTCGCTTCATCGCCGGCCTGCCAGGCATCCCACACCTGCACATGTATGTCCACCGCTTCGGTTGCCGGCATGAAGCCGTGGGCGCCCCGCTGCATCTCCGACATCATCCAGCGGCCATGGCCGCCGCCAAAGACACCCGCCCAGGGCGCCCCACCGGCCAGCACGGCACTGATCTGATGCGCACTCGGCTGCATCTCCTCCTTCAGGTAGCGCACGTTGTCGATGTCACGCAGCAGGTCCTGCAGGAAACTGGCACTCATGCCACCATGGGTGTGCTGAATGAACATCGGCCGACCCGCCGCGGCGGCAACAGCCTCGTAATAAAGCCGGATCTCGTCAGCGGTCCCCGCCGATATGTATGGGGGCAGGGCGATGATGGCATCAACGCCGGCGTCGGCTGCAGCATGCGCACACTGGACCGCCACCTGGCGACTGGGTGCCGCGACACCACCAACGACGGGCAGACGACCGGCGGCAGCCCGAACGACGGTCTCCATACCCCGCTGCCGTTCGACATCGGTAAGGAACTGGAATTCGCTGCCCAGCACTGGAAATACCAGGCCGTGCGCCCCGGCGGTGACACAGAACTCCACCTGGCTGGCCAGTTCGTCGTTGAGCACATCCCCGTCGTCGCTGATGGGGGTGAGCAGCACGGGAAAAATGCCGCGGAAAGGCTCGTGACTCATGTTGATGTCTCCCTGAGGGTTCGGCGCCGTCTCACTCTTTGACTCGATGCTCGTTGATGTAGTCCCAGATCAACCGGTACCCCATGCCCGGTTCCGTCGGCACCGTCACGTAGCCGTCCGCATCGAGAGGATCACAGATCGCTTCCAGGTAGGGCAGGGGTGTTTCCTCATCGACACCGGGAGCCAGCAGGCCGCGTTCATAGTACTCACACACATCCTCGCTGCTGGCGCCGAGCAATTGCAGGTTGGCGAAACCACTCATGTGCAGCTCACACTTGACGCCGAAAGCCTCGCAGATGGCCGCCATCTTGCGCACGCCCGTAACACCACCACGCAGCACATCGATGCGGCTCATGTCCGAGGCGCCCCGGCGGATCCAGTCGGCCCGTGTATAGATGGAACCAGCGGCAATCTCGGGGGACAGGATCGGGATTTCGAGCTGGGCACAGAGCTTCTCGTAGGTGCTGACGCGGTACTCGTTCATCGGGTGTTCATACCAGTAGAAGTCGAGTCGTTCCAGTTCGCGTCCGACCTTCACCGCCTCTTCATAGGTGCGGTACGTGCCCCAGGGGTCGAAGCTCAGGACCATGTCATTGCCCACAGCGGCGCGCACCGCACGGCAGCATTCGATGTCCCAGTCGATGTGCGACGGCCGCCCGGGATCGGGTTGGCCCGTCTGCGGATCCCAGAAGTAGTAGGGATGGATCTTGTAGTGTTGATATCCACGCGCCTTGCAGGCAGCGGCGTGTTCGGCGTAGACCTCCGGTGCACCCATGTTCGGATAGGTGCTGGCGTAGGCCTTGACCTTGTCGCGGCATCCACCCAGCAGTTTGTGCAACGGCAGATCGTAGAGCCGGGCCTGCAGATCCCACAGGGCCATGTCGACGACGCTGAGCAGATTCTCCTGCGTATTCGACACCCACATCCAGTGCCAGAACTTCTCCCGATCAAAAGGATCCTGCCCCAGAAGCCTCGCCCGCATGCCGCCGCGCAAGGCGGCTCGATCCTGGGCGTTGAGCCCATCCTGGTCGCCGTGACCGGCACCTCCGAGATAGAGCCCTTCGGCACCTTCGTCAGTATGAATGCGTGTGAGGGTCTGGATGATCGTTGTCTCTGCACGCAGTTCGCCGTTGTGGAAGGTTCGGCGCGGCACGCGGAAAGGGATGACTTCGATGTCGGTGATTTTCATGGTGTTTTGAGCTTTCCCCAGGTAGTGGTGGGAACGGCGCTGCTCACGGTCGGTCCGACATAACCGGTGGACAGCACGATGTCGTCGTACCAGACCTCGTTGTCGCGCGTCGCCGCATGTATGTAGATGCCGAAGGTGGCGCGTTTCAGCCGCACCTGAGTCGTCGTGCGCCAACGGAATCCTGTGGCATGGATGTATAGTACACCATCGATCCACGCCGCCATCTCCCCATTGGCCTGCCCCGGATCATTGACGCGAATCATGTGCTCCAGACAGTACCATCGGTCCCGTTCCGGTACGAGGCGTTGCTCCGGGGGCGGCTGAAAGAAATTGCCCCAGTAGTTGCCGTCCGGATCCTGCTGCATGTCCATCCAGTAGGTGTAGATGAAGAAATACCCTGGCGGCGGGTAACGTCCCCAGTCTTTCCACGGTTCAAGGCTGGCGGTGAAACGGTCGGCACCGGTGGGACGGATGCCCGCCTGTCCCATGCCGGCCCAGGGGTCAGAGCCGGCGACCCCGGCCAGGCCGCCGCCGGTGTGATTCAGATTGCCCTGATCGTAGTCGGCGGCAAAGCGCAGGTAGCGCCGGAAATATACGGTGTCGTAGCCCTCCGGACCGAAGTAGAGCGTCGCCCCCGAGCCCGACTCGTGGCCGCCGTTGTCCGGTGCGACGAACCGATAGGCGCTGCTGCCACCATGGGCACGGGCTGCATCGGCCACCCGCCGGGCGTGCCCGTCATCTGCGCCCCGCACTTCGAGATAACCGTCGAAGCCTGGTGCCGTCTCAGCGTCATCGGCAAAGAGCACCACGCCGGGCATCTGCAGTCGTGCCAGAGCTTCACCGTCGGCACGGGTATGCTCCGTGACGACGATGGGGGCGCTCTGCGCCACGGCAGGATCTGCCACGGAGACAGTTGTCGACCACACCAGTCCGGCGACCCGTCCGGCGAGCAGGGCGTATCTCATGTTGGCTCCACGGCGTGGGCCTCGACGAAGGCCTGCAGCTCCTTGATCGTCGCCTCCTGCTTGCGCAGCCGCTCGCGTTCGAGACCGTAGCCCGACAGATAGGTCGTCACGCCGCCATCGACGGCGATGTTCTGGCCGGTGACAAAGCGTGCCTCGTCAGAAGCCAGATAAACAGCGCACCAGGCGATATCGTCGGGCACACCGACGCGGTCCAGCGGCTGGAAGTACTGACTGCCGGGGTTCAGCTGTACGCCAAAACGTTCGAGCAATTCGGCATGGAACTCAGGTTTCACCTTGTTCAGTGTATTCTGCCGGGTCGCCGTGACGTCGATGGCGCCGGGGCTGATTGTGTTGGCGCGGATGTGGAACGGCGCCAGTTCAGCGGCCAGCGCCTTGGTGCAACCGATGATGCCGCCCTTGGTTGCCGCATAGACCGTGTTGCGCTCCCCTCCCTGAATCCCGTGCACCGAGGAAATATTGATGATCGCGCCGCCGCCGCGGGCCTTCATGTGTGGCACGCCGTAGTGACATCCCATCCACATGCCCTTCAGATTCGTATCCACGACGCGATCGTAGTCGGCTTCATCCGTCTCATCCACCGGAATCCACAGACCGACACCGGCGTTGTTGACAAGGATGTCGAGCCCACCAAAACGTTCGATGGTGGCCGCGACAAGTTTCCTCACTTCTTCCGGCCGTGACACGTCCACAGCCAGCGCCAGCACCTGGCCACCGGCGGCCTCGATGTCGGTCTTCGTCTGTTCCAGTTTTTCCTGTGTGCGCTGGGCGATGACAACCCTGGCACCCTCGCAGGCATACATCCTTGAGATGGCCCCACCCAGTCCCTGGCCACCGCCGGTGATGATGGCAATCTTGTCCTTGAGTCTCATAGCTGGCCTTTCATTGGCGTCTGCCATTTCGTTGCCTTGTGGGAGCGATAGGGCCATAGCATAACCAAGCGAAAGCGAGTCGTTCCAGGCAATGAAGCACGACGCTGGAGTTTTCTCATGCCGGTGATCTGCAGGCACCGGCACGGTTGACGTGCCCGGTTCGTGGCTGGCATCGCGTCTTTCTCGGCTTTCAGGGTGCCTGCGGGCTGCGCGTACGCCTCGCCGGACGGGAGCCCTGATTCCGCCGGGTGGAGACCTCCGTCTCCTGGGACACCGATGCTGCAACGGGTGAAGAATTGTACTGGTGTGATGCGGACCTCACGGATGTCGTCTTCGAGTTTCTGCCGCAGCCGCTGCTCAATCGTGCCGATCGACGACAGTCACGGCTCGCCTACGTGAGGCTGCAACCGCTGACCGGTGGCCCGGAGCCATCAGCGCATACCGCGGCGACGCGCACCGCAGGTGCCGTGATTGACGGGCACGAAATGGTCGGAGCCTACGGACCGACAACGCCGGACGCCGTGCGTGGCATGATCGCCCCCTTCGTCGACTCGGACTTCCGGCGACTGCACTTCGGCTGCACATGCACGACGATGCGACTCACCTATCTGACACAGGTTGGCCACTGGCTGGGCCAGGACCAGCCCCTCGAGTCGCTGCACTCCGACCACAACCGCCGCTGTGCCCGGACTCTGCAGGCAGCCGCCGCCGACGGTTGGGACCCGGTGGACGTGATGATCGACTTCGCCCGCTCGCACGACATGGAGTTGTGGGCCGACTTCCGCATTCAGCAGGACTACGCCTTCGACTACTTCGGTGGCTTCGGCTACGATTTCAACTCCCCTTCACCGAGGCCCACCAGCACTGGCGGCACGTCGATCGGGCCGGGGTCGGGTGCAGCCACAGCTTCTCCCATTTTCATTCGGGCTGGGAGCGGTACAGGCTCGACCTGCTGGCCGAGCTGGCGCGCAAGGGACCGGCGGACCTGCACGTCAACTTCACCTGCGAACTCGGCGCTCTGTGGGACTTCGACCCGCAGGCTGTGGCCCGCGATCGCCACGAGACGGGTGAAGACCCTCTCGCGGAAAATGAGCCGCCGGAAAGTTGGTATCAGTTCCGTTGTGATCATCTCACCGACTTCATGCGGCACCTGCGTCACAGACCGAAGGGATCGCCGCGGATCTGGGACGGCCCATACCGATTGCGGTGCAGGTATCCGGTGAGTGGTCGATTCTCAAGGCACGGGGTCTCGTCAAGGCCGTGTCGCAGAACTGGCTGTCGGGTATGGATGTGGGGCGCTGGGCCCGCGAAGGGCTCGTCGACGTCGTCTCCCCATCCTTCCGGCGCACGTACAAGCCGAATTTCTCGAGCATCTCTACGATGAACTGGGGCCGACGCGCGCGCATGTGCAGATCGTGCCCAGCGTCGGCCAGCATGACAACGCCGTGTTTCCCCGCGGCTACGAATGGAGTCGATACTTCACGGATGACGGTCTCGAGCAGGCCGGCGACAGTCTCATCCCCTTTGGCGAACTGGATGCCTGGCGGGTCCTGCGCGAAGCACACGATCTCGATCGCGAGGGGGCCGATGCTGTGGATGTCTGGGAGATGGGCGGCGCACCCATACGCCTGGCCCGCTGGGAAGTGCTGCGGCGCCTCGGGGATCGCCCGTGGCTGCAAGCGCAGTTTGGTTCACGCGTGGGTGGACTGCTCGGCACACCGGAGCGACCACTGCGCTTCGAATGAGGCGTTTTGCCTTCTGCTTTGGGGCGTCAGGCCTGCTTCATGCGGGTGCCGTCGACGCCTGAATCTGCCCGACCACGTCGAGACCCACGCGCTCATTCCATGCCGCCATGAGCCGCGCAAAGACGGGACCCGGGCGACCCTCACCGATGGTGACCCCGTTGATCTTCGTCACCGGCGCCAGACAGTACGGTGTGGTTGCCAGGTACGCCTCGTCGGCGTTGATGACATCATACACCTGAAAATTCCGCTCCTCGAAGCCGATGCCCAGTTCGTCACAAATCTCGGCGACCGTCACCAGACTGATGCCGCGCAGAATGTGATCGGGCGCCGGACTGATTACGACACCGTTGCGCACGATCAGGAAGTTCGACCCCGCCGTTTCGGTGACGTTGCCCTGCAGATCGAGACACAGGGACACCGCCCGCGGATCGACCTGGTGGGTCTCGCCATCGGCGAGCCACCAGTGCATGCGACTGCGGCACTTGATCTTTGGATCCACACACGCCGCTGGAATCTGCCGCACCGACGGTGTCACCACGTGGGCGCCTTCGTCAAAGAAGTGCCGCCACAGATAGAAGGGCAGGGGAAAGGTGTGGATGCAGAATGTCGGCGTCATGTCGCCCCCACCGGCGCTGCCCGCGTAGACGGACAATTCACCGGGTGAGATGAACAACACGACGGCCTGCTCCGCCTCCGCTGCCAGCAGCGCCCCGTTGTGCTGCAACAGCTCCCGGCAGATCCGCTCCGTCTCATCCCGTGACACAGGTGGGGTGATCCGGGCGTAGCGACAGGAACGGTAGAAGCGATCGACGTGATCGCCGAGGCGGAAGGGCGCACCGGCAAAGGTGCGCGCCAGATCCGTCACCGTCGCCCCAAGAACAATGGCAGCATCGAAGATGGCCACATGTGCCTGCGACGCCGGCACTTTGGCGCCCTTGATGTACACGAGTGGTTCCATCATGGTGCGGCTCCTTTGGCGGCGAGGGCTGCTCGCCGATGGACGTTCAGTCGTCGGTGACAAGAATCAGACGCAGGCCATCGAGGCGCACACGAGGCGTGAGCAACCCGTCGTCGAGTTGCTGCATCTGAGCCTGGGCCGCTTCGAGTTCGACAAGACCCACAGCGTGGCCCATGGCAGCCTCGCCCGTATCGGCATGTGTCGCAGACAGAGCCTGCAGCCGCGCGATGACGGGGTCCAGTTCGCGGCGCATCTGTCGGCGGGCGCGAGCACCGATGGCCGGTGCCCTGGCCTCAGCGATCTCCCGGGCCCGCAACAGCAGGGCCGGCAGCAGTTGCTGCACCTGCGGCATATCGAGCACGGCAGGATCCGCCGCCTGCAACTGCTGTACGATGTCTGCCTCCAGCGAGGCTTCTTCACCTGCCGCATTCAGCACGACGCGGATCGGCGCCGGTGGCAGGAACCGATCGGCGCGCAGCTGCAGATCGAGGGTCGGCTCTGCGACAAAGAGCGCCTCCAGCAGCAGGCCCGCAGAGGCAGCACCGGACAGCACGGCGAGACTGGCATTTCCCGTCTCGTGGTCGAGCAGGCCATCCACGGTATCGCGGACCATGGGGTGATCCCACGTCAGCAGGCTGCGCTCCGGATGCGTCAGACCGATGGCGCGGTCGAAGGTGACACCCATTTCCTCACCATGGAATCCGGGGAAGGGCCGGTGGTAGTCCATGCCGGCGCGCACCGCGTAACTGCGGGTGCCAATGCGTTCGACGTCCAGGCCACCCCGCTCGAAGGCGTCGACCATGAACATCTCGAGATCTGGATCTTTCTCAGCCCGCGCAATCGCCCCCTGCAACTCGAGAGCCGCGTCCGTATCGAATGAGGTCAGTTCCAGCAGCCGGTCGCGACCGCTCTCCAACTCAGCAACGATCTGCTGGTTGCGAGCCCGCCCACGCTCAATGAGCGCCGTCAGCAGACCGTCATCCGGTGCCAGCAGCGCCGCCAGCAGATCCGGGCCGAACTCACGCTCCAGCACCGGTGATCCGTGCCAGGGCCGGTCAAAGACGTGCAGCGCCTCGTCGAGCCAGCGACGCAACCGCGCCTGTGGCGAGCCGGCGACAACCACGGCATGAATGTGCACCTGCGCGCCCTGGCCGATGCGGTCGACACGGCCGATGGACTGCTCCAGCCGATCCGCAGTCAACGGCAGATCGAGCAGCACCAGATGGCGGGCGACCTGGAAATTCCGGCCCTCGGCGCCGATGGCGGAACTGATCACGGCCTGCGGCCCTTCGGGATCAAGGAACCAGGCCGCCTGCTGATCACGCTCGATGGCGCTCATCTCCTCGTGGAAGCGCGCCACCTCACGGCCGCCGGCGGCCAGAGCGTTGGCAAAGGCCTCCGCCTTCAATCGCGTCGCTCCCAGCACGAGGACTTTCTCCTTCGCGTGCTGATCGAGGAAATCAGCCAGCCAGAGCAGGCGCGGATCCAGGTCGATCCCCGTCAGGTGGAAGGAGTCCTGCTGGCCGATGTCGTTGAGAAACTCCAGGCGCAGACGTTCCAGCGGACCCGCAGGCAGTTCGACGGGTTCCGGCACCCGGCGGGGAAATCCGGGAATCCGCGCCCGCACGTTGCGAAACATGACCCGGCCGATGCCATGCAGATCGAGCAGGCGTCGCAGCAGCACCTGTCTGGCATTGCGCTCCGCTCCGGCCGCTGCGAGCAATTCCTCGACATCGGCTCCGCTGAGACGCGCACGCACCGCATCCTGGTCGGCTTCGTCCAGCGTCTCGCCACGCTGCAGTTTCTCCGCTGTGTCGGCCAGTTCGCCATACCCCTGTGCGGCGCCTTCATAGGCGGCAGCATCGTGGAATCGGGCGGGATCCAGCAACTTCAGCCGTTGAAAGTGGGCCGCCGCCCCATCCCGATCGGGGGTGGCGCTGAGCAGGATCACGTGCTCGACATGGGTCGCCAGGCGTTCGACGAGATCAAACTCGGCACTGTCAGGTTGCAGGTGGTGGGCCTCATCCACGATGACGATATCCCACGGTATGTCGACGAAACTGTCGCCCACGTCGACACCGAGGGGACAGATAAACAGCTGCGCATCAAGCAGTTGCTCGGGCAGATCCTCGCTCTTCGGATCTATGGTGCCGCCCCCGTGTGTGTCGGGGCCGATGACACGCATGATCAGATTGAACCGCAGGTAGGCTTCCGCCAGCCACTGGTGCACCAGGGCGGCCGGCACGAGAATGAGCGCGTTCTCGACACGGCCCGTCAGCAGCATCCGGTGCAGGATGAGCAGCGCCTCGATGGTCTTGCCCAGACCCACTTCATCGGCCAGCAGCACCCGCACCTTGTGTCGTTCGCAGACGTCGCGGGCGATGGAGAGCTGATGGTCGAAAAGTCGGATGCGGCCACCAAGAAACCCGCGGGCCGGCGACGCCAGCAGGCGATGCCGGATGTCCAGTGCCGTGTGCCGCAGATCGAACAGATCGGGGGCATCGACCTGGCCTGTGCGCAGGCGGTTCTCCGGCGTCGCCACATCGATGCTGGCGTCCAGGTCGACCTCGCTCAGTTCCTGGCCCTCGCCACGGTAACGGAACAGGTCACCATCGGCGACGACCTCCTCGATGAGGAAGTTGACCGCGGCTCCTCGAGCGCGCTGACCTTCGATCAACTGCGCCCGAGCCAGCGGTGCGTTCTGCACGGTGTAACGCCGGGTGACGCCACGCGCCGGATAGGTGATGACGACCTGACGATTTTCGACGACTTCTACCAGTCCGAGGCCCAGTTCGGGTTCGGTCAGACTGTGCCAGCGTTGGCCGGGGACAAAAACCATGGACACTCTTTCAACGGGACGGCGGCGTCGCATTCTTAGGTCTTCTGCGGAGCCAAATGTACGGCCATCCCGGGGGGTCGTGAAGGTCGAGACGACATACGGGACCTGGGACTGCGCCACGGCTCGCGGCACCCCGAGGCTGACGATACCTTTGCCGCATGACAAAACCCAACATCATTCTGCTGCACGCACACAACACGGGGCGCTTCATCGAGCCCTACGGGCATGCGGTACCGACGCCGCATCTGCTGCGCATGGCCCGGTCCGGAGCCCTGTTCCGTCGGGCCTTCTCCGCCGCGCCCTCCTGCTCACCCAGCCGCGCTGCCTTCCTCACGGGCCAGTACCCCCACTGTGCCGGCATGCTCGGTCTGGCGCACCGCGGGTTCGGTCTGTCCCATCCGCAGCGGCACATCGCCCACGTTCTGCGGGGACACGGATACGAAACCGCCCAGTGCGGCATCGAACATGTTCACGCCCATGAACCAGGCACCGGGGTTGGCGGCATGTACGATGTCGTGCTAACGCGCGACGGCAGCGCCAGGGCCGCCGATGTGGCCCCTGCCGTGTGTGACTACCTGCGTGGCCGACACGATCAGCCCTTCCTGCTCAACGTCGGCACCCAGCAGACGCACACACCGTACCCGGAGCCACAGCCTGAGCTGTATGCTGCGGAGAACCCGAATTATTGCTCGCCGCCGCGCCCGTTCAGCGACACACCTGCTCTGCGACAGATGACGGCCGGCCTCAAGCGCAGCGCCCGCGAAATGGACGCCGCCTTCGGTGCCATCCTCAACACACTGTCTGAGACGGGCCGCGACGCAGATACCTACGTCTTCGCCTTCACCGATCACGGCCTGCAGTGGCCCCTGCACATCGGCAACGTCGGCGAACACGGCAACGCCGCCTTCCTCATCATTGCCGGTCCGCAACACTTCACCGGCGGTCACACCTTTGACGCCATGGTCTCCCTCATGGATCTGCTGCCCACCATCTGCGCTTTGGTGGGCCTTGAGCAGATGCTCTGGTTGCAGGGCACGTCGCTGCTGCCATTGGTGGACGGCAAGGTCGAACATCTGCACGAGCAGCTGTTCTTCGAACAGACCTATCATGCCGCTTATGAGCCCATGCGTGCAGTGCGTTCTGCGCGGCACATCTACATCCGTCGCTTCGATGACCGTCCGCAGCTGGTGTTGCCCAATACGGATGACACGCCAGCCAAGCGCGACCTGCTCGACCACGGCTGGCAGCAGCAACCCCGTCAGCAGGAGATGCTCTACGATCACTACTTCGACCCGGATCAGCAGAACAATCTGCTGGGGCGACCGGAGGTGACCGAGGTGCAACAACAGCTTCGCCAGTCCCTCGACGGCTGGATGCAGGACACACACGACCCTCTGTTGCGTGGACCAGTGCCGTTGCCACGTGGCGTGCAGGTAACCGATCCGGATGCGTTCTCACCCGGACAGCAACCACTGATCACGGGAGAATAGGACGGTCCCATGAACATCACGCAGACACATGTCGGGCAATTCGTCGACGACGGCCTGACGCTGATCGACGATGTCTTCTCCACGGAAGAGATGCAGGCCGCCAGTGCCGCCTTCGATCATTGCTACAGCGTCGGTGAGAAGACGAATGGCATCACGGAATACTTTGACGAGCCGGGGCTGACCCACGTGCTGCAGCACCCCCATCTGGAAGAGGCGGCAAAAATCATGCTGCGTGCACCAGAGGTGGTGTTGAATTCATCGGCCCTGCTCTTCAAACGCCCGCAGGACACGACCGAATGGTGCCGCGAGAGTGAACATGTGGACATCATGTTCTGCCACGAGGAGATGCAGGCCACACCGAGACGGATGCTGGCAATGATGATGGTGATGGTGGATGATCTGCCTGCGGGCCGAGGCAATACCTTCGTCCGCCCCGGCAGCCATCGTGTCATCGCTGATTGGTTGCGCGACAGCAGCCAGGAACCGGTGAAGGCGCAGCCGACAAAATTTGAGGACCTGCCGGCAGGACTGCCCTTCAGCGAACTCACGCCCGTCGTCGCCCGGCGCGGTCAGGCGGTGGCCTTCAACACCGCCCTCGTACACTGTGGCAGCACCAACGTTGATACTCAGGCCCGCAAGATCATGTTCGTCAACTTCAGCCCCCTTGGCATGATGAAGCAGACGAGTGGCAACCACGATCGACGCGCCGTGCGTACCGCCTGGCGGGAAAAACTGCATGCGTCCTTCCGCCCGGACCGACGACACCTGCTGCTCGACAACGAATAGCTCCGGGGGAGGATTCTCTAGGTTGCATCCCAATAGGCGTCGAGATCGACGAGATCGGCAACGTCGAGAGCACAGATCTGCGCAAAGCCATCGATGACGTCGGTGTGATACAACCAGCGGCGGTCGCCGGCAGCCAGGAAAGGATGCGCGTGAAAGCGCTGGCCATGTTCGATCGGTGTCAGGCGCCGCAGTTCTTCCACGGCAAAACGTGATGGATCCTGCGGGTATCGTACCGTCAACAGACGATGGCGATCGACCTGCATGTCTTCGTAACACAGGAAACGGCCGGCAGGATCAAAGCCCGTATGCACGTAGCCGACGTCGGGCAGGCGCACTTCGTTGTGCACGCCCGTCGCCGGATCGAGGCGGCCAATCTGCACGATGCGTGATCCCTCGACGTACTCGTTGGCTTCGTAGTAGATGCCTTGCGACGTGATCGCCTGATGGCAGGTGACGCCGTTGCTGTCACGGGGGCGCAGATGGCGCATCTGTGTACCATCGAGTGCCAGGCTCCACATGCCGCTGTCATCACGCACATGGTTGAACAACAGGGTATCGTTGTCGACGAACAGCACGTGATGCACGTGGTAGTCGAGATGTATCACATCACGCGCCGCGCCACTGCCGGTGTCAACGAGGGTGACCGTGCAGTCAATGCTGTTGCGCCACTCGTTGTGGTCACGTCCCCAGGAAAACTGCCCCATATTCTGTCGTGCCTCGCGTTCCTGCAGGCGCTGGCGGAAGAGCGCAGCGTCTGCGTGGATGAATGCGAACCAGCGGCCGTCCGGCGAGAAGGCGTTCTGTGAGATCGTCACGCGACCTGGTTGCTGCAGCACCTGATGCTGCTGCAGACTTTCCACGTGCGTACAATGCAGTCTGTCACCGACAAAGTACCAGGCCTCCTTGCGCACGACATTGAGCGCACTCAGGTGGTTGTCGATACCCGTCAGATGGTACTCGCACCAGATCGCCCAGCCACTGTCGAAACGGTTGCCGTCGCTGAGTTGCACCATCTCGCCGCTGTCGAGGTCCATGCGGAACAACTGTACGGCGCCGGTGCGTTCACTGTGGAACACCATCCAGCGACCGTCGGCGCTGACGCTGGGTATGAAGTAATACAGCGGATAACTGTGGGCTCGCGCTGCCGTGAGTTGCCGCAGGCGGCGGCCGCCCACAACAGTTTCGCGGATCTCCGCTGCGTACGCTTGACCGATGGTCATGGGTGTCGTCTCACGTGTAACAATCGAGGTTTTTGTTGACGGTTCTGAGCGCAGGCAACTGACTCCTTCATCGCAAAGAGACAGGCTCCGCAGCTTGCATTACCGCCGAACCGGATCCCAAGCGAATACGGCTCGGTGCGCAGCCGCAACCTCTGTGACACCCACCTGATGCGGGCGTGCACAGCCTGTGTTCCCACTCGGTCTGCCGCTCAGATCCACGCTTGCATGGGTTGCACCGGTTCTGCATAATGGCGTCATGCTGAACCATGTCTCGACGCCGGGATTTCCCACGTGGGATCCGTCGCACCAAAAGCCCGAATCTGCTGCCTCGATCTGGACACGTTCTTCGTCTCCGTGGAGCGCCTGTTCCGGCCCGACCTGGTGGGCAAACAGGTGGTGGTCGGCGCTCTTCCCGGGAGCCGCGGCGTGGTCACCGCTGCCAGCTACGAAGTACGCGCTCTATGGGTCCGTTCCGGAATGCCCATCGGCGAGGCGTACCGGTTGGCGCCACATACGGTCTATCTGCCCGGACGTCACGGCCAGTACAGCAAGTACGCAGGACCGGTCAAGGAGATCCTTTCGCGTTACACGCCGATCGTGCAGACAGCAAGTGCCGATCGTGCAGACAGCAAGTATCGACGAGTACTTCCTCGACTTCCAGCAGTGCGAGGGACTGTACCGCAAGCGCGATGACCCCGACGATGACGCCACCATCGAGCGTGTTGTGCGCCTTGTCTGTCAGGCCATTCAGCACGAGGTCGGCCTGCCGGCCAGTGCCGGCATCGGCACATCGAAGCCGATCGCCAAGATGGCCTCGAACGTAGCCAAGCCGGCTGGCGTGCATATGGTGCGTGCCGGCGAGGAACGAGCCTTCGTTGATCCTCTCCCCTGCCGCCGGTGGCCCGGCATCGGACCGGTGGCCGACGAGCGCCTCCGCTGCGCCGGTATCCACACCCTCGGCCAATTGCTGGCGGTGCCGGAGAAATCACGCGACGGGGGCCTGGCCATGATGGTGGCCCGGGTGGTGTCAGGTGCGAGCGACAATCAACTCGGGCACGATCGACCCGCCTTCCGTGAGCACGACCCGGAGGGTCTGACCGTTGGCAGCATCTCCAACGAGAGCACCTTCGGACATGACCTCGGCGACCTGCAGGCCATCGCCGACCGTCTGCGTTCCCTGTGCGAGCGCGTGTGCTGGCGTGCCCGCCGGCGTGACGTCTGCGCGCGTACGATCACCCTGAAGCTGCGCTACGCCGACTTTGAGACCCTGACCCGGGCGCGCACCGTGCGGGCGACGAACGCCGAAATCCGAGTACTTGCCTGTGTGCAGCAGCTGTTCCAGGAGAATTACGACGGGAGACGAGAGGTTCGCCTGCTCGGCGTTGGCCTTTCAGGCCTCGAGGAACCAGGCCGCCAACTGGAGTTGCCCTTCGACGAACATTCCCGCCCCGGCATCTCGAGGGCGATCGACGCGGTGCGCGAACGCTTCGGCTATGACGCGATCCACCTCTGGTGGGAACAGCGTTCGAGGCGGAAGACGCGTTGATGGCCGGCCGATTGGGTTCAGACAGCGATCCGCGCTGCCGTGAGTGCGGCGAGTGTTCTACGTCGAGCATCCAGCGATCGCAATCGAGACATCGGTCGTTGTTACATCGATCTCACTTCGTAGATCCGAATGCTCGCGATGAATGGATTGCTCTCCGCCAGCTTCTCCGCCGCTGCGAGACTCTCCGCCTCAATAATGTTGTATCCCGTGATGGACTCCATGTCCCATGGCAGGTTCCGGGTACCACTCTTTGATATTTCCCGGCCGTCCATGAACCCGCCCTGGTCGACCTGCTTGTCAGCGATCGACTCAAACCAGGCCATCCAGGCCGACATGATTTCCGGGGTGGGTTGCACAAATCCGATGTGCAGAAACAGAAATTTCTTCAACTCTCTCTCCTGGTCATAGGTGCTGGGCAGATCTGCCTTGAGAATAAAGGTGGAATGGGCCTATCGTGTCTCGACCTTCTCTCTCGAAGGCCATGCCGATCTTCTCTGCCACGCGGATCGACGCCTGATTGTCCGGGTCGATCAGACAGATCAAGCGTGCCAGGCCCAGTGCGCCGACGGCATGATCACGGATGGCCTGGGCTGCTTCGGTCGCCAGACCCCGTCCCCAGTATCCCTTTGCCAGTGCGTAGGCGACCTCCACTTCCGCCTGACCATCGAAGGTCCAGGGGAGCAAGCCGCAGCGCCCGATAAAGTTTCCCGTGTCCTTGTCGATGGTCGCCCAGAGCCCCAACTCGGGGTGCTGGGGATGGCCGTTCATATGCCACTCGAGTTCTACGCGAGCCTCGGCGATCGTCCGGGGCGCATCAGGGATGTGACGACAGATGTCCGGATCTCGGTACAGAGCAAAGAGGCTGTCGAGATCGCTCAGCAGCAGACGCCGAATCACAAGCCTGTCCGTCTGCAGGACAATTCCCATGGTCTTCATCTATCCGTTTCTGACCGTCACGGTTGGCCCGAGCCACCTTCCTATGGCACGCATCAGGATCACGTTTCACCGTGTCCCTTGCCGAATCCCATCGACATCACTCGGCGCCGATGGACTGCAACTCGGCCGCCTCAGCTGCGATCCTGGCCATCAGATGGGGATAACACTTTTGCAGACTGCACAGCACGGCGATCGTGCCGACGGGCATGACTTCGGCCTTTCGTGGAATCGGTTCCCGCTCCTTCAGCAGGGCGCCGGCATCAACCAGGTCGTCCATCCTGAGGCCCGCAGACCCAAGCTGGAGCATGGCCTCAAAACTCATCGTGATCACTGCGGGAAGGTCGATGGGTCTTGGGACAGCGAGGATATGACCGAAAAACACCACAACCTTCGCCCCTGTGTCGCGACGCGGATCACTCGATTGCCAGACCATGACGGGAAGTGGCTCGCCAGCCCAGTCAGACTCGCGGGCCATTCCCTGAAGGTCGATCTCGAGAGTGCAAGAGGCACTCGCGATATGTATTGAGCAGCCGATCTCCTCCAGACCTTCGCGAGACAGAGCTCCGACCGGCGTCTCTCCAGCCTCGATGGTGCCGCCAATGCTACCCAGTCCGATCCGCACCAGACCGCTCTTCTGGCGTATCCACTTGCCCGGCTTCTGGACTTCGAGAACCAGACCCGCCTGACTCATCAGCAGACAGGAGACACCGGTGACACGATCGCTGGCAGCCATGTTCACAGGCACCATCAGCCGACGACGATGTCCACTCCGCACCAGAGCGCAACGAGAGGTGGTCCCCGAAATTCGGACAGTGTGTTAAGTTGGACTCCGCCCCCACTTGGAAGGATCTGGAG
>JAQCJA010000573.1 GCA_027593305.1 bacterium | reverse complement strand
CCGTTGCCAGACATTGCCGCCATCCACGGTGCCCGCCTCGAGCAGGGCCTTGGGCACTTCCTGCAGGCCCGCCAGAAAGATCATCATCGTATTGCCGAAGCCCCAGACAGCGATCATGACCAGGCAGGCCAGCGTGTGCTCCATGAGCCAGTTGGGACCTTCGCCGTCGAAGACAGATGCGTAGACCGCGTTGAGGTAACCGTACTTGGGGTTGAAGACGAAAGCCCAGGTGATCGTCGTCGCCACCGCCGGCAGCAGGGAGGGCAGGAAAAAGACGGTGCGGTAGTAGCTCATGCCCTTGATCCGTGGGACGTTGAGCAGCATCGCCGCCAGCAATGCCACCAGCACCCCGAGAGGCACGGCGATCACACTGTATTCGACAGTGACCTTGACGCTGTTGTAGAAACTCGGCTCCCAGCCTTTCAAAATGACGGCATAGTTATCGAGGCCGACCCACCTCGGCGGATCGGATATCGAGTACTTGGTGAGCGACAGGTACATCGAACTGAGTACCGGCCCGAGGATGAACACCAGGAAGCCCGCCAGCCAGGGCGAGATGAACAGGAAGAAGTACTTCGTATCTCGGCTAGCGGACGTCATAGTCGTACTCGGGATTCCGACGATCGTACATCTTCATGGCATTCGTCACTTCCTTGGCGATGGCGGCACCACACTCTGCCGCAGTCAGCTGCCCGGCAAGCATGGCGGTAACGTGTGGCAAGGCGTGCCGCTGAGCCAGCGGGATGAACTCAGGCAACAGGGATTGGTCACGCAGCGCCTGTTCGTAGGCCTCGAAGACGATCGCCTTGTTCTGCGGATCGACCAGATAGTGGCCGTCGCTGTCTTTGCGAAAAAACTCGGTGGCGGCGACGGACTTGCGCACCGGTACGTAACCGGCGGCGCAGAGCTTCCGGTGGCTCTTGTAGGTGCTCATGAACTTGATGAATTCCCACGCCAGTTCCCGGTGGGGGCTGTACTTGTTGATTCCCATGCCGACAGCCACTCGTTCACTGCCACGGTGGTTGCTCGGATGTCTCGGCAACAGGGACACATCCCAACGGAAGGTGGCGTTCTTGCGCAGACCGACCCAGTTCTCGGTATGCCCGGCCCATTCCATGGCCGAGTACTGGTTCACGAACATGTAGGGCAGGATGTCTTTCGGTTCCGGGCTGACCTTGTGCAAGTGAACCAGATCGTTGAAGAACTGCAGTCCCTCGATCGCTTCGGGTGAATCCATCGGGCTGTGCAGCCAGTCCTCGCCGATGAACCTGCCCCCCGCCTGATGCACGTGGGCCAACCACTCCACCCACCAGCTGTGGACGATGCTGGTACCGAACTTGTCGATTCCCCTGTCGTGATAGAATCGGGTCAGTTGTCCCGCATGGTCGACGTAGTCGTCCCAGGTCCAGCAGTTGGTTGGCAAGGCGACGCCCGCCTCTTCGAACATGTCGATGTTGTAGTACAGCAGAGATACGTTGAAGAAATACGGGATGAGGACCACTTCCCCGGCAAAGCGACAGCTTTCGACGATATCCGGATAGAAGTCATCGGGCTGCAACTCCTCTCTGTCACGGGCGATCAGGTCGTCGAGAGACAGCAGCGAGTTCTTCAGCCGATAAATCGAAAATGTATTCGTGGAGATGATATCGGGCAGCATGTTCGCCGCCTCGTAGATCGAAGCCTTGGTAGCGATGTCGTCGATCAGCACGATGACGGCGTCAGGATGCTGCGCCTCAAACTCCGCCTTGACCGAGTTCCATACCTCGTTGATCTCGGCCAGATTCATCTCGAAGGAGACGCGCAGAACGCGCTTCCCCTCGTACTGGTCCTCCACTGTCGGGCCCCGAATCAACGCCGCCAGGGAGACGACCGCCGCCGCCAGCAGCAGGACCGTGACATAGGGACCGCTCAAAAATGTTTGTCGCAGGGGCGCCATGGTGGCAATATAGGGAATTTGACGCAGAACTCCGTGTTGCGCCCGCAGTCTGCCAGGGCAACGAGTCTGGCTGCCAGGAATCCCGTCCCCGGCGGCGTGACGCCGCCGACAACGTCAGGGGCGTGGCCGTAGCCCGGATGCGTTACTCGAACAGGCGCCCGGCACTCACTATCTTGCCGGGGTTGCGACACACGGCGCCAACAGAGACCATATGGGTCAGGAGAAGAACGATGCGACAGACCATGGCTGGAGTGACGTGGGGCGCAGTCATCGGCCTCGCTTTGGGCACCGTTGCCTGGGCCCAGGAGTATGTGCCGAAGTACCCTCCCTATTCGGGTGGCAAACGGGTGCTGGTGTGTGCCCGCCTGGATGCACCTTTGACCATTGACGGCGACCTGGCGGACTGGCCGAAGGCCGATACCGTCCACATGGATGTCGAACAACCTCACAGCCCCCTGCACCATGGGATGATCGACGGGCCCGAGGACCTCGGCCTCGATATCATGACCGCATGGACCGGGGACATGTTCTACTTCGCCGCACAAGTGCAGGATGCTGTGTATCGGCCGAATGGCATCGATCCTGATTTTGCGGGCTATGAGGTGGATGGTCTGGCCCTGCACTTCGACCTCGACCACGACGAGGATGACACGGGCTTTTTCTTCGAGGGCGATCACGCCTGGTGGGTTACCGCTGACACCTTGGACGGACCGGCGACCTGGTACTGGCGCGAGGGCACAGCCAAAGCCGACGAGACGAAGCACCACAAGGTGGGGCCCTTCGCGGGCCACCAGATGGCTGTCCGACTCATCGACGGCGGCTACATCATGGAGATCGGTATCCCGATGGACAAGCGCGGTCTCGCCTCGAACACGGAACGCTGGGTGGCGCCCTTTGCGGGACGCACGGTGGGCTTCATGGTGGTCGCCGTCGACAAGGATGACGCGCGGAACTTCTCTTTGCAGGAGTCCTTCCGTCTGGCCGAGCAAGAGGGCAGTTTCGACTGGGGTGAACTGGCCTGGTGCGGCTCGGACGACCGCCAGAGCGGCTGGGGCAACCTCATCTTTGTGGACAGTCAGAAGTAGAGATCTCTGCCGAGGTCCCACCGTGATGATGGATCCAGACAAGCGCAAGCCAGCAGACTGGGCGGCGGACGCGTCCAGGCCGGTGCTGTCGGCTGTTGTGGCACTGATGGTGTGGTCCGCAGCGTTGCCGATCCCGCCCGCCAGTGCCGCACCCTCCCCCATCACCTTCACCGATGTTGCCGCTGCCGAAGGCGTCCTGTTCCAGCACGTGAGTGGAGCCACCGACGAGAAGTTGCTGCCGGAGACG
>JAQCJA010000026.1 GCA_027593305.1 bacterium | reverse complement strand
GATCGCCTGGGCAAAGACGGTTGCCGTCGTTGTGCCATCGCCGGCCACATCGGAGGTCTTGGACGCGACCTCCTTGACCATCTGCGCGCCGATGTTCTCAAAGGGATCCTGAAGTTCAATCTCCTTGGCTACCGTTACGCCATCCTTGGTGATGGTCGGCGAGCCATACTTCTTGTCGATTGCGACATTGCGTCCCTTGGGACCAAGAGTCACCTTGACGGCGTTGGCCAACTTGTTCACACCACGCGCCAGGGCATCCCGGGCGGCGGCGTCGTAAAGGAGCTGCTTTGCAGCCATAACGGTGAAACTCCTGCAGGGGAAGAAAGACGGATTCCCGCCATCCGTGTGGATGGCCGGGTATCATTCGTTCACGCAAAGACCATGCCCGGGTGATATGCCCTTCAAATGCTACTGCTCTTCCTGCCGCAACCTGCCAATTTTCAGGGTTTTACTGCCGTACTGGCACAGCATGACGCTTGACCGTTGCCAGCAACCGTGTTTTTTCTAGTGACAGAACCCATCTACCGGGAGCCGCCATGCCGTCTTTTGATGTCGTCAACAACGTGGACATGCAGGAAGTCACCATCATGGTGACCAATGCCAGCAAGGAAGTCGCGCAGCGCTATGACTTTCGCGGTTCGAATACAACACTGGAACTGGACAGTGTCGCCGGTCAGATTGTCGTTCGCTGTGAGGACGAAATGAAGATCGAAGCGGTGCGCGAGGTCATCCTGACCCACTCGGTGCGCCGCAAGCTGGATCCAGGTTGTCTCGAGTTCAAAGAGCCGCAACCGGCTGGTGGCAAGACGCTTCGGCAGGAAATCGCCATCCACCAGGGGATCGACCGTGAGATCGCCCAGAAGATCGTCAAGGCCGTGAAGGGCACCAAGATCCGGGTGCAGGTCGCCATTCAAGGCGAGGAATTGCGGGTGACAGGCAAAAACCGCGACGACCTGCAGGAGGTGATCGCTTTTTTGAAGTCAGAAGACTATGGGGTACCCCTGCAGTTCATCAACATGCGGGATTGAACCGTCGGCTCAATGAGTCGATTCATTGGCCGACCCATTCCACGGGGAGGAATCACAATGAAAAAGCTGAAGAAGAAGAGGGTGGTGACGAAGAAGTCGAAGACTGCCGAACACGAGAAGCCGGCCCCCTGGCAACGGGAATCGACACCCCGAGATCTGAGCAGAGCAAGTGTGAGGGGTGGTGGCAAAGCCATGCGCCTGCAGAAGCACCAGGGGCGCTGACCCCTGGGCAGGTTCAGGCAGCGGTCAGCGCCTCTCGGGCATGGCTGGTGCGGATCGGCGTTTCGTGGTGCCAGTCGCGCAGGTCGCCTTCCAACTGCGCTGCCACCGTCGCCAGCGTTGTCGATCCGTGCAGATTCGTCAGTTCGTACGGATCAACGACCAGATCGTGGAAACAGCCCCCCTCGTCAGCCACCGTCTGCCGATCTGCTGCCAACTGCAGGCCGAAGAGATGTCCCGGCGTACGCACGCCGATCTCCCCGCCCGTGGTCTCGATGAAGGCGTGGTCGGGACCGTTGCCGTTGCCGCGCAGGGCCGCTGCCAGACTGTGGCCCTGCACACACGCAGGTGAATGCCCCCCGGCCAGATCAAGCACCGTGGGCATGACATCGATGAGGGATGCCACTTCGTCGTGGCGAACCTGGTGCCTGAACTGCGACGGCCACCACCAGATCATCGGGATCCGGATCGACTCTTCGATCAATCGGCCTTTGTTGAACAGATTGTGGCTGCCCAGATTGTCTCCGTGATCGGAGAGGAATACCACGATCGTGTCCTGTGCCAGGCCATTGACTGCCAGTCCGGCCAGCAGCCGCCCTAGCTGAGCATCGACCCAACTGACCATACCGTAGTAGCGAGCCAGCAGATGCCGCAGATCGAAACCCGGCGGCAGTTGCTGTGTGAAGGGCAGGTGCTGCTCGTAGTAGAGGAAATCCCACAGGTAGATTTTGAACCAGTGCTCGTCGTACGGCAGCGATCCATCGGCACACCAGACATTGTCGCGCAGGGGCATCTGGTCCGGAGAGTACATGTGCAGATACGCCTCCGGTGCATCATCCAGAGGCATGTGCGGAGGCGATATGTGGTACGAGAGGAAAAATGGCTTGCCATCGCCGGCGACAGACGCCAGATAATCGGCGACGGCCTGCGCCTCATAGTCGATGCTGAAGCCGTCTACGAGCTCGCCCGGTCCGGTATTCTCGATGAAGGTCTGCGCCGTGTGACGGTGGTGGACCTGTGGGTAGAGGCTGTAGTCGAAGCCGACGCGGGGTGGTGCCGGCTGCACGTGCCATTTGCCGATGTGTGTCGTCTCATAACCGACGGCCCTGAGTTGTTCCGGCAGCGTCGGGTCGAGCAGGAAGCGCCGTTCATCCTCGGGGAGTTCCGGCATGGTGGACGTGCCATCTGCTTGCTGCGCCGAGTAGTTGCCCAGAAAGCCCTGACATGTGCGGCTGTACTGCCCCGACAACAGGCAGGAACGCGCCGGCATGCACACGGGGTTGTTGCTCACGGCATGCTCGAAACGAACACCCTCGGCGGCGAGTCGATCGATGTTCGGCGTGCGGACCACGGGGTTGCCATAGCAACCGACCTCGAAAGCCCGCAGCTGATCACACATGACAACAACGACATTCGGCTTGTTCGCCAGGGGCGATTCAGTCATTTCTGCCTGACATAGTTCTACCTGCCATAGACAGCCTCCATCATGGCGCGGATGTAGCCTGCCGCCAGGGCGTGTCCGGCCCTGGCCCCCTCGAAGTCCCCCGGGATCTGTGGCGTGTGGTCCATCATGAAAGGACCGTTGAAACCCGCGTCCTTGTAGCACTTCATGGCCCGCAGCATGTCGACATCCCCCTCGTCACCAAAGACCTCTTCGAAGTACCTGCCAGAGCCCTTCACATTGCGGAAGTGGACGTAGACGATCTTGTTCTGCGTCGCCATACGCTCGATCGCCGCGTAGACATCGACGCCCATTTCGGTGACACAGCCCTGACAGAACAGCATGGCATTCGACGCACTCGGGACCAGGCCGAAGATCCTCTCATACTGCTCCAGCGTCGATACGATGCGCGCCGCACCACCCATAGGCTCGGCAATCGGCGGATCGTCCGGATGCAGGGCCATGCGCACGCCACACTCTTCGGCGACGGGGATCACCCGCTCCAGGAAGTAGGTGAGATTCGCCCACATCCCCGCCTCATCGATCTGCTTGCCCGGATACTCCTTCCTGGCCCGTTCCCACTCTTCGTAGTCGAACGTGCTGTACCGAACGCCACCGCGCCCCACAGCCGCTGTCGTACGGAAGTTGCCGATGGGTTTGAAGTTGTATCCCAGGGTCGGCACGCCCGCCTCCCCCATGGCACGCAGCACGTCACACCACGCCTCGATCCGGGCGTCCCGTCCCGCCTGAGCCAGTGTGATCTCATCGGGGCCGCCGAGAGCGATGTTGGTGAAGCGCAAGCCGTGCGACTCGGCCAGCCGACGCACGCCCTGCAGATACGCAGTCATCTCCGCCCGCGTGTGCAGACCATCGGTGCCACCAAACGGTGGCGGGTACACCGTCAGGTCATCGACACCGATGGCCCGATAGAAGGCCAGGTTCTCATCATTGACGTGGGCGTGATCGAGTTGATCCTGGATCCGCATTCCCGGTCCCCTATTGGCGTGCCGACATCCAGCTCATGCTCTCGCCACGAACCAGGAAGGAGCGCTCGTCATACCAACCCGGATTCTCCACCGGGATGCGTCCCTGCTCCACTGCGACGTCGAGCGGGTTGGCCCGCGTCTGCAGAGGCAGGGTCACGCGCGCATGCACCCGCGCCGATTCGTACACGGCCATCATGATCTCCAGCGCCATCTTGCCCTTGGCACCGGAGCCCCGGTAGTCCTCAACTTTGCCCTCGATCCAGTCGACGATCCCGTACGCCTGATTGACGAAGGCGTCGCCATAACCGTGCTGACTCTTGTCGGGTGGATCAAAGACGAACCAGCCCCCCGTTTCCTTGTTCATGTATTTCAGGCTGTTGTCACTGACCACCATCATGCCTTCCTCACCGTAGACCTCGCAGCCCACCATGTATCTGCCGGAGAGTTCATTTTCGATCACGCCGGTGGCGCCATTGGCATAACCGATCAGTCCGCTGCAACGGTCCTCGACACGATGGCCGAAGATGTGATGATCCGTCTTCCGCTCGACGCTTCCCATCACCCACTCGGCCTTCATGTCACCCATGATGTAGCCCTGACAGTCGATTCCGTGTGTGCCGGTGTTCATCATCCCCGCCCGGACACCCGTCCACAGCCGCACCGGTGCACCGATAACACCTTCGGCGATGAGCCGTCGCGCCTCGGTCCATGAGGAGTAGAACCGGCGCTGGTGACCCACAGCGAGTTTTACATCATTGCGCGCGCAGGAGATGATCATCGCATCCCCCTCAGCCAGAGAGCAGGCCATGGGCTTCTCCGTAAGTACCGCCTTGGGTTTGTAGGCGGCAGCGGCGACCGTCATTTCGGCGTGCTGCGGATCCCACGAACAGACGGAGACGATATCCAGCTTCTCCTTGTCGAGCATCTCGCGGTAGTCGAGGTAGGTCGCCTTGACGTCAAAGTCCTTCGCGTAGCTTTCCAGGGCCTCCGGATGGGCGTCGGCACAGGCGACGATCTCGGTGTGTTCACACTCCGTCCAGCCGCGGCCATGCTCGCGTGCGATACGGCCCGAGGCTATGACTCCGACACGATACTTGGCTGCCATGATCAGCTTCCCCCGCTTGAATGGTTTGAGACGATTGGTTTGAGGCGATTGATGTTCAGGTGATAAGTTCGTCGGTACCCTGCCAGATGATGCCATGGTGCCCGAGCCGTCGGGCCTCGCTGACAATGCGGTCGATGGCGGCGCGTGGCCAGCCCGTGCCATGGATGATCGGGAACGACGGCAGACCCTCCGGCAGGTACAGGCGGGTCTTGGCCAGATCGCGCCGGACGAGATCGTCTACCGGCACACGATAGGCGAGTTCGGCGGCATCACCGAAACCGTCATAGGTCTCCGGCAGACCAATGCCGTCATAGCCGGTGAAACGATAGATCGTTGCCAGCGCGTCGGCTGCGGACAGACTGTCGCCGATTTCGGCCTGCAGGAATTTTGCCCACGTGGTCAGGGTATCGCAGGTGAAGGCAGAAATATGGGACACCAGCGGGCTGGCAAAATCAGCAAACTCCCCCCAGCGCCCCAGATCATGGCCCACGGTGAGTGCCATCGAGGCCGGGTAGGTGTCGCAGCCAAAGAAGATGTCCGGATTGGCAGACCTGGCGGCGGCACGGAAACGCTGCAGGCCCCGCGCGATCAGTTCGGCGCGGAAACGAAGCCAGGCGAGGAGACCGGGTTGCACACCAAGGGCCTGGATGATGTCGAAGAAGCCCAGTCCCATACGCACAACCTCGCCAAGTCGCCTGCCATCGAGTCGCCGCAACTGGGTTCGCGCCGATCGCAGGGCTGCGATCATCTCCGCCATGTCGTACCCCATCTCGTCCGCAGCCAGGGCACAGCTGTCGCACGTACAGCCGAAGAGACCAAGGGGAAAACTGCCCATGGGGAAGCGGGCATGGGTCAGATCGATGCCGTCGACGCCGTAGGCGCTGGCCCAGTGGGCACAGACCGCCTCGAACCAGACGGCTGTTGCCTCGCGGGAGGGACAGTACATGAGGCGTCGCTCGGTCCAGCAGCCCCCACAGAGCCAGACATCGAGGCCCTGGGACTTGAGCCGGTCGACGGTCTCACGGAAACCGGCGTCGTCTCCCGAAGCGCGCACACCTGGGCCCACTGAGGCGGCGGCGAGGGGAAACTCGCGCTCGTCGACGGCCTGGCCGTCCATGTGGCGCAGCACCAGATCGGCGATCTGGCCCTCGGCGGGGGGCGTCTGCGGGAAGGGTGTCTGTTGCGCGATCTGCTGCGGCAGCGTGCCGGCGAAAGAAAGCACGGCCGTCGTCAGCCCGATTTCGTCACGCAGGCGGGCGGGGTAGTGCGGCGTCTGCCGCAGCGACGCCACATCGAGGTAGACACCAGTGCGCCAGTCGGTCATGGGATCCCTTTGACGGAGGCGGGGTGATGGACGTCATTGTGCCCCATGACAACAGGCATGGGACTCATCGGCTGCGGCAACATGGGTGGTGTCTGGCGCGGCGCCATCGAGCGTCGCGCCCACAGGCAACGGGACTGCACCTTCCTCTGGGCCTTCGATCCCAACCGTGACGCCGCCGCCCAACGCGTCGCCGGAACCAACGCGGCAATCGCGCCCGATGCCGAAACGGTGTTCAACGACAATCGTGTGGATGCCGTCGTGATCTGCACACCTACCTTCACCCACGTCGATCTCGTCATTGCTGCCGCCGCGGCCGGCAAACACATCCTCGTCGAGAAACCCATGGCCCTCACTCTGGGTGGTTGTCGGAGCATGATTGACGCCTGTTCCCGGGCGGGCGTCAAGCTGGCAGTGGGACAGACGGTCCGATTCTGGGGTGCGTTCCTGCGCACGCGCCAACTGGTCGAGGCCGGGGCTATCGGTCAGCCCTGGGTCGCTCAGCTCGATCGGATGGGTGCCGCCGCCCCGACGCCTCTCGACGCAATCGACATGGGCCAGCAACGCCGGCCCTGGCGCTACGATACGCAGTACGCCGGAGGCAACATTCTCGAGGGTGTGGTGCATGAACTCGACTGCGCACGCGCCATATTTGGTGAGGTGATCGCTGCCAGTTGCGCAGCGTCCGGCAAGATCGTCGATGGCGATCACCGCTCCCCCATCCTCATGCAGGCGCTGCTCGAATTCTCCGGTCGTCGTCATGCCACCGTGCGCATGGGAGGACTCGTCGGTTACGATGGCGGCGGATCCTGGGTGTCTGGCACCAGAGGCACCCTGCATTTCAATCACTGGGAGGGCCCGATCGACGTGCACGGCCCGGGGCGGGAGGCTCTGCGCCAGGAGGACTGCGCCGACCTCGGCGCCGGCGACGAAGCCTATGACCGGGAACTGGCCGATCTGCTCGACTCTGTCCGCGACGATGGTGAGCCGCAGAACAGCGGTGTGAATGGCATGCGCAACATCGGTCTGGGGCTGGCCCTGTATCGATCCATCGAGACGGGGGAACGCTTCCTCTTTGAGGATGGCCTGCCCATCGGCATTGCTGACGATTTTCACTACCGCGGTCCCACCGAACTGATCTGATCCCTCAGAAACGGGTGTTCTCGTAGGCGCCGTACGGCACCTCGACGCCCAGCTTCTGAGCCCAGCCGGCCAGCAGTTCCACATGTGCGTCCGTCATCGGGATGCCATGCTCTGTGTTCTGCTGCTCCCATGCATGTTCCATACCCCCCGGCAGTTCCGCCCGGTCCATCCCCGGAAAGGGCTGCATGGCACGGGCATCGGCCATGTGACGATCCATCTCGGCGGCGAACTGCGCCGGATCCATGAATCTGGATACATCCCAGACGCTGAGAAATGAGCCCTGATTCGACTTCCACTTCGATGCCGGCGACTGGATTTCGGGGCGCCAGATACCGGCCAGAACCCCACCAAGGATGACACTGATGGAGGCGACGCCGAGACCCTTGAAGAATACGTGGGGAATCTGCTCCATCAGCTCGGGACCACTGGGCAGAGAGGCGCCCCCCATGTCGAGGACAAAGGGCGGCTGATTACCGGCGGGAATGCCAATGCTCAACGGTGAGCTGCCGACGGCACGCGTGACGACATGTTCAGGATTGGCCCGGAACCGGTGACTCGACACGGCGAGCCCCACGAAGCCTTCGCGGATGGCCATTCGTGTCCAGTTCCCGGCGGCGCCGAAGTGGTGATGATTGTAGGTCGTCACCGCGCCGACACCGAACCGACGGGCCGCATCGATGGCCATCGTCATGCCCTGATGGCAGGCATGGTAGCCAAGACCACCGTCACCATCGATCACGGCCGTGGCGCCGTCCTGCCGTTCCACTTTGACACTCGGGTCAGCGTTGATGCCACCCTCCTGGAGTTCCCTGAGATACTCTTCGGCCATTCTTTTCGTGCCGTGACTGAAGACGCAGCGGCGGTCGCAGGCGACCAGAATCCCTGCCACCAGGTCGGCGCCATCGGCGCGCAGGCCGGCAGCACGCAACAGTTGTGCGGCAAAGGCTTCGTGCACCTCGGCAGGGACACGGATTCCGTGAGGGGGCATGTAGTTGCGTGTGTTGAGCGCCATCAGTCGAGAGCCACATGGTTGATGAAGTCGTCCAGATATGCTGCCGTACCAGCAACAGACAACTCGGCAAACAGGGCGCCCTTCTCGGCGCTCGCCAGCTGATAGTTGTCCGCTGCCACGTCACATAACAGGCGCTGCCGCAACCCTGTCTGCCGCCACGTCGTTGTCGCCAGAAACTGATGCCCTGGTGGCACCTCCGGGCCCGGTCCGAGGAGCCCGTACTTGTCCTGGATTTCGTGCAGGCGGTCCATGCGCGTGTGTTCCGGGCAGATGTGCAGGGTCATGGAGGTTTCGAATTCATCGGCGTGACCGGGGTAGTGACGACCCTCATTGAGCTTGCTGATCTGCTCCCGGTCGATCGCCTCCCAGTAGGCGAACGAGGCGACCCGCACATCTCCCAGATCTTCGGTGATGCGCCGTGCTGCCTGCGCGTTCACCGCCATGTTGTTGCCGTGGCCGTTGACGATGGCGAAGCGACGAATGCCATAGTTGCGCAGGGAACTGCAGTAGTCGGTCAGAACCCGGATCTGCGTTTCCACGCGCAGCGACATACTGCCGGCAAACTCGAGGTGTTGCGGCGAGTGCCCCACGGCCAGACAGGGCGCCACGAGCACCCGGGGATACAACCTGCGAGCCGCCTCGATGGACACGTAGGTTGATGTCGCCGCATCGACCTTCAATGGCAGGTGCGGGCCATGGCCTTCATTGCTCCCGGTTGGCAGAATCGCCAGTTGCACCCGATCCAGAATGTCCTCCACCTCGGCGAAGCTCATCTCCGGCAGAAATACCTTGGGCTTGTCCGTCATCGTTGCGTACGCAGCGGATTGTCGTAGTTGAAGCGGCTGGCACGCCCCGCATTGCGTACCTGCAGCCATGTCCGGTACGGAGAGCCACCTTCCCCGGCACTGGCAAAATCACACAACGTCACCTGGCGACCGCGAGCCCCCGTACAACGCACGAGCAACTCCGGCACCGGCGCCGCCCCCGTCCATTCCACCCGATGGGGCTGCAGGTTGCTGGCATCGAGCACCGGAATGTCATCCGGATCACAATCGTTGAAGCGGCGATCGTAGGTCAGCAGCAAAGGGCCCCGATACAGTGATGTCAGGCCCTTGCACTCCTGCTCCCCCACCCAGCGGTGCAGGCGGAAATCGAGACGGATCTCGACGTGATCCCCCCGTTTCCAGCGGCGCTCGATGGCGAGATAACCGCCAGCGACAATACCGGTGATGGTCTCACCGTTGACCCGTACCCGCGTTTGCTGCGACCATCCCGGAATGCGCAGACGCAGGACGAATCGGGCTGCTTGCTTCGGTGCCACCCGCAGTACGACAGTGGGCTCCACCGGATAATCGGTATCCTGCGTCAACACAACGGTCGTGCCCGCAACCCGGGCCGTCATCCTGCCAGGTCCGTACCAGTTGACGGTAAGCCCTTCCTTGCCCGTCATCAGCGCCCAGTCCGAGATCATGCCGAGGGCCCGGGGACCGTTCACCGAACAGCAGTTGAGTTCTGCACTCCCTTCGCGCGCCTGGAACACGATCTCGTGCGCGCTCGCCTTGCGCACACCATCCATCGGGGTGTTGTAGGTCACCCAGCGCCCGGAGTGCGAATGCAGTCCGATGCCGGAATTCAGTGTCGACAGTTCCAGTTCGTCGGCGACCTGTGAGTTGCCCGTGAGGCGCAGCATGTCGACGCTCGTCGCCATCCAGGCCACGGTGCAGCAGGTCTCGATCGCCCCGGGATGGTAGGGATTGCCCTGGGCTTTCTCCCCCGAACTGAAGCCACCATTGTTGTGCCGATCGTACTGCACGATGCTCCACCAGATGTGCTCGAAGGCAGCGCGGAATCCGTCTTCACCGGTGAGGTAGTAGAGCTCCAGCATCCCCATCACCGGATGCAGGCTCTCCCAGCGCGGCTTGGGCGTCTCATGGAAAGGCATGCCGGCGGCGGCCGTGTTGACATAGTCGCCCGCCAGAGGACTGCCGTCGGTGGCCGTGGCGGCAAACTCGCCGGCAATCTGCCGCGCCAGTTGCAGATAGCGATCCGTCTTCGTCCTGCGGTAGAGCAGGGCCAGGGCATGGATCGGTGCCAGATTCATCTCGGTGCTGCCCGTGTCGACCAGTCGACGTCGCCGACGTCGCTGCCCGAGGAATTTGTCGCACAGCAGGTCGGCGATGCGCTCCGTGCTCTCCAGCGCCTGACGATCCCCGGTTTCCTCGTGCCACAGCAACAGCCCCAGCATCACGTGGTAGTGGCCCCAGGCATCCCACGTCGGGCTGTGTCGATCCCGTGACAGATTCGCGTTGGGTGCCATGCCGGTGAGGCGACAGTCCTCGGGCCAGGGCCCAAGGTAGCCATCGTCGGCCTGCAGCGAGATGAGCTCCGCGACAAAAGCCTGCAGGTGCCGGCGCAACGCCGCATCCCCCGTAAGGCGCAGGATCTGCACGCCGGAGGTGATGTACTTGCCGGCGAATTCCCCCGCCCATGGCACCATGTCGCGGCGGGGCTGCCGGTCACGATCGCGGAACATATCGAGAATGGCGGGATTGGCGGCGGGTGTCGGCAGCAGCCACTGCGCTGTCACCGCCTGCAGATACTGTGCGACAGTACCACCCAGCACGAAGCGGGCCGATGGGGGGCGGGACATCAGGGGCCGGGCAGTCATCACATCTCCTGCAGGTGAATCACGGCAATGCCGTAGATGATCAGTCGGGGTACGGTGAAGTGGATCTCGACGCCGTCGAGATGGAAGTCAAGATCGACGCGGGCCGCATTTTCAGGATCGAGCCACTGCAGGCGCTCCACACGAGCCGCTGCGGGCAATCGCAGCCAGGCCGTGAAGGGGCCCTGTTCGAGGGGGACTTCGTCTTTCACGTTCTCGACCTGACGGTAATTGAGCCAGTGCAGGCAGATGCGTGTTCGGTCCTGTGTGCGCCAGGCACGGACGCGGACGAACCATGGGGCGTCGGTTGCCAGCCAGCGCGCGCCGAGAAGTTCATCAAAGCCGGCGAGCAGTTGCCGACCGAGATCATCCGTCGACGGCAGCGGGAAGACATCGATATCGACACCGGGCGCCACTGTCACCCGGTCCGGTGCCCATGGGCCATCGGCGAGGGACAGAATCTGGCCGCGACCGGCGGGCACGATGCCGGTCTGCCCCCGCGGCCCGATCCAGTCTGCGAATGGTGACGCCCGCCGCGGCCGTCCGTCCTCACGCAGCGCGCCGGTGGCACCGGTCAGCACGACCTGGCCCTCGCGCTCCTCGAGCCACCAGCGCAGGAAGGCGACCTCCGCCGGTGACAGTCGTTGCACATCGGCCAGCACCAGAGCGTCGTAGCGATCACCACGGTCGATGAGCTGCTCGTCGAGGATGATATCGAACAGGAAGTGCTCGTTTTCGAGCATGGTCCCAATGCGGCGCAAGGCGTCGGTGCAGTCGGACTCGGCCGCCACTTCCGCACGCCGCGGATAGACGATGGCCAGTTCTGCATAGGGCTGTGCCCCGGCAAACAGATCCTCGTGCTCGGCAAGGAAGCGCTGGTAGGGGTAGACCCGCGCCCGGTATCGGTCCTCGGCGCCCACCCCAAGGTCATCCTCGCCTTGGGGAGCCCAGTGCACGGCAAGGCCGGAGCCGCCGTGAGCTGCCATCTCGGCGATGGACAGACGCCAGCGCGACCAGTCGTACTTGTTGACGATGAAGGACCTGCCATCGGCTGCCGCATGCATGAAACGGGCGGGCATACCCATATCCGCCAGCCAGCCATGATCGAAGTAGGTCACGCCCTTGTGTGCGCCCTGGCTGTACCAGAGATAGGACTCATCCCTGGCCCAGGATCCGGCAGGCAGCAGCGAGCGCTCGTCCCGGGGCCTGAAGTCGTATTTGTGATACCACTGCGCCAGCAGCAGGTCGGGCTTCAGGGAGCGCCCGTAATCGACGAACAGCGCATCAAACGTCGCCTTGCGCAGCTCTGCAGACGCACGTTCAATTTCCGTCGCAACGCGGGCCCGCAGGTCGGCGGGGCTCTCGGGGCGAGCCACGAGCAGATCGCCCGCCGCGGCCATCGTGTCGGCAGCAAAAGCGGCGATCAACTCAGCCGACGTAAAGTTTTCCTGCAGCCGGGGCCACAGCCACGAGCGGCAGTGATCACATCGGCAGAGGCTCTCGAAACCGTGGTGCACGTTGAAGCCGTCCACGCCGAGATCCTCGATCGCCTTGCGGATCATCGGCTGCAACGTCGCCCGCCAGACGGGGTTGGCCATACAGCCCGAATAGGTGCGATACGGGCGGCCCTCGATGGGCCAGTTGCGGATGTTACCCGCCGCGTCGACCTGCATCGCCTGTGCAGGATTGTCACAGGGGCGCTGCGAGCCCAGCAACTGTGGCCGCCACAGCTTGTCCCACACCTGCCAGAGACCCTTACCCGTTTCATGGTCCCCGTAGTTCCACGACATGGACAGGGTGCCGACGTAACGAGCCCCTTCTGCCTGCACCCGGGAGATGAGATCGCGGGCATAGTCGAGATTGGCTTCGATCCCGTGCAGAGGCTGGCCGGGAAACGAGCGCTCAACCGTGGGGTCATCGGCCAGCCCGTAGAACATGGGACCGAAATTGCCAGCCTGGACCATCTGCAGGCGCCCTTCCCGTACGTGCTCGACCAGGTCGAGTCGTTGCGGTGGGCACCAGTGCACGGCGCAGCGTTGAAAATTGAAGGCAGGCATCGGCGCCGAAGATAGCCGGCGCCCACAGTCCGTCAAGGTGACGGCCTCCGTGGCGCCAGGCCCATGGAAGACGCTATCTTGTGCCCTCCTTCAAAGGCGATCATGAACGCGGTTTTGCGCTTTCCTGCCTTCCGCGACACCAACAGGAGATCAATGATGCACTTTCAGGTATACCAGTCGTACTGGGGTATGGGTGCCCTGCCGTACGGCGGCGCCGAGTGGACCATGGAGGAAAGACTGGCAAAGATCGCCGAAGGTGGTTTTGACGGCGTGGAGTTCCTGATGGAGGACAAACAGCATCGGGAGGCCATGGTGCCACTGTGCGACAAGTATCACCTCAAGCGCTCGAACATCGTGTTCCCCTGGACGGCGGCTGAGTTTGCCGACGACATCGCCGCAGCCAGGGCTGGTGGCGCTTCCCATCTCAACCTGCAACCGATGCCGATCACCCGTACTGTCGCCGAGCCGATTCCGTACATCGTCCGCTGTATGGACATGGCTGCCGACGCCGGGATGGAGTTGTTCTTCGAAACCCACCGCGACCGCACAACGACGGACATGTATTTTACTCTCGATCTGATCGACGCCGTACCCGACATGCAGTTGTGCGGCGACCTGTCGCACTTTCTTGTGGGGCGCGAGTTCTCCGGTCCGCCGGTTTCGGCGCAGAATCAGCAGTACATGGACCAGATCGTTGAGCGTTGCGGCGCCTTCCACGGGCGCGTCGCATCCCGCGAGCAAGTGCAGGTATCCGTCTCCTTCCCGCACAACAAGGTCTGGTTCGACCTGTTCTCTGGCTGGTGGGAACACGGCTTCCGGGCCTTCCGCCAACGTGCCGGAGAGAACTCGACGCTGACCTTCGTTGTGGAACTGGGGCCGCCGACGTACGCCATTCAGGGCGCCGACGGGCAGGAGTTGTCCGACCGTTGGCAGGAAGCACTCCTGATCAAGGACCGCGTGCGGGAGATCTGGTCGCGCCTGGAAGCGGAGGGCTGAGCGCGTGTTCAGTCAACCGTTGAAGGACCGTTACGAAGAGAACGGTTTTCTCGTCGTCGAGGCGCTGTTCACCGACGGGGAACTGGCTCCCGTGCGGCAACGGATCGACGCCCTGATTGCTGATCCCGCGTCGCGCCTGGCGGGCGTTGGTATCGGTCGGGAGGGCGACACGAAGCCGGAGACAAAGGGCACCGGTGATGTCCGTGGTGCCAGCTTTCTCGTGCGCTTCGATCCCTTCTTTCAGGACTTCGCCCGCACGCCGAAACTGCTCGATCACGCCCGCGGCCTGCTGGGCCCGCGAATCAAGGTGTTCCGTGATCAGGCTCTGTTCAAGCCGCCCCGCGGGCAGGCCAAGCCGTTACACCAGGACCAGAGCTATTTCCTCGTGGATCCCGTCGATGATCTGGTGACAGCGTGGATCGCCCTGGACGAGGCAACTCTCGACAACGGCTGCATGACCTACGTTCCCGGATCGCACAAACACGGCATCTTCCCCATTTCGCCGGACCCCGAGCGCCCCGTGCATCACATTCCCGACACGGGCGCAATCAAGCTGGGGGATGCGGTTGCCTGCCCGGTGCCAGCGGGCTCCGTGATCTTCCACCATGGTTGTGCCTTACATGCCAGCGCCGACAACCACACCGATACCTGGCGCAAGGCGTTGATCCTGCACTTCGCCACATCGGAGGCCATGTCCGCTCGGGATGAGCTGAACGAGCAGGTATCACTGGAGATCGACTGATGGGAGTGTTCTTCGATCTGGGGCGTCCCGTCATCGGTGGCTGGATGGGTGGCGGCTGGGCGACACACGACGAGGTCCGCGGCATCGACATCGTATGGGGTGGCGAATTCGGCCAGGAAGGTTCCATCCTCTTTGGCGTCGATGTCGACACGGGTCAGGTGATTGAGCGGCACTGGATCGCGGGTCGCGAGTTCACCTGCAATGTGGACCCGCGCAACGGTACGTTGTGGGTGCATACGTTCCACGGTCTGTATGAGTATGGCCATCTGCTGCAGTCGTGGACTCCGCAGCACGGCATGCGCCATCATGGTTTTCCCCTGCTGAGCCGGCAGCGCTTCTACCACGGCTGTCTCGGTCCGGATGGCCGCCTGTGGATCGGCACGCATCCGGGGGCGCATCTGGTCAGCTTCGACAACAACACCGACAGCTGGACCGACCACGGTGTGCAGGCACCGGAGCCGTTGCCGGCGACGCAGCAGGTCTGGTGCAATCCGCAGTATGTCGCCGCCAATGGCGAGGTCGTGTGCAACATCCAGCGCGATCCCTCCGGACGCGTCGCCTATGATCCGGCGACGGGCAGGACGCGCATCCTGCTGACCCGGGCGGAGCGCTTCGACGAGGATCCGCCGGCGGCGCGGCAGCCGGATGCAGTGACGCGCAGGATCACCGCCCGTTTCCTGCAGGAAGCCTGCGTCTACACCGTCGATGGGGAGGAACGGCGCGCCGACTACAAGCCCTCTGTGGCGACCGACATCTGCGGCCTGCACCGCGGTCCCCATGGAGATATCTACGGTTCGACGATCATCTCCATGCACATCTTCCGCTACAATCCGGCCGAGCGGCAGTTGCAGGATCTGGGTCGTGTTGGCTGGGGTGGCGGCGAGGTCTACGACGTCATCACCTGTAATGACAAGGTCTACCTCGGCAGCTACGGCGGCGGCTATTTCGCCTGCTACGATCCGGCCAAGCCCTGGCAGCCGATGCCGGAACATGGCGGCGAGCACGAACAGGCCAATCCGCGCAACTTCGGACGCCTCGGGGACGAGATGAACCGCCCCTTCGAGTACACCGTCGGGCCGGACGGCAGGATCTATATCGCCTGCCGCGCCAACTACCACGTCCCCGGCGGGGGACTGGCCGTGTTCGATCCGAAGACGGAGGAAAAGAGCCTGTACCGGGACGTCGATCAGAGCGTGCAGTCGGTCGCCTCCGATGACACCTGGGTCTATGGCGGGACCAGCATCCGCGGTGGCCGCGGCTGCGTGGAGACCACCACCGAAGCGCGCCTGTTCATGTTCTCGCCGAGCGAGGGACGGCGGGTTTTTGAGTGCATTCCGCAGTGGGGTGCGATCACGGTCGGCAATCTGGCCTGCAGTCCGGTGACGGGGCTGGTCTACGGATCAACCGACACGGGACATCTCTTCGCCTTCTGTCCGCAACGACGGCGCGTCGTCTGGCGCTGGGAACTGGAGGATGCCGGCACACCCCTGATGGGGATCCCTGAGGCGCACGGCATCGTCCACCTTACCTGTGGCCGCGACGGCGACATCTATGGTGTCACACGGCATGCGGTTTTCAAGCTCGACGTGACAACGGACCGCCTCGTGCATCTGGACAAGGCGCCGATCCCTGATCTGTGCCAGATCGTCGAGGGTCCCGAGGACGGGGTCTTCTACATCGGTGCCAGAGGACACCTGCTGGAGTACCACGTCCGTGAAACCCCGCACTTCCGCTAGCGCTCGTGTTTGAGTTGTTCGGCGCCGACTCCTTCGATGACGCTGCGCGCAGCCGTCTCGACGCGGATGGCCACGTCGTCCTTCCCGGGTTGTTGACGGAGGACGCCCGCACGCAGTTGACCCATGCCCTGGCCGGCATCCAGGCTCTGCTGCCAGGTGACGAGGAGCACCGGCCGAATCATTACTCGGCGGAGTACGATGTCCTCCTGGCCTCCCTGATCCGCCACCCACAGTTGCTCGCACTGGCCCGTCGCGTGCTGGGTAAGGACATCCGCTTCGACCATTGCGTGGCCCTCAATCGCCCCGGGGGCAACGATGGTAGAGGCTGGCACAGCCACGCCTACGCCGAAGGGGATCCACATCTCGGCTTTCTGCGAATCTTCTTCTACGTAAACGGCTTCGTCCTGGGTGACGGCAACCTCAAGGTCGTACCCGGGAGCCATCTGTTTCGTGATGCGGACATTCGCGCCGCCACAGATGTGGATCTGCAACAGGGCTGGATGCAGAACCGTGTGCATCCTCTGACAGGCGCGGCCCTGCGGATTGAGCCGTTGGCGGCACCCCCGGGCTCGGTGGCGCTCATGTGGACCCATGCGGCCCATGGGGTCAATCCGCGGCGGGCGGGCAGTGCCACGCGCTGGTCGGTGGTCTACGCCTATCGCAATCCAGGCGCCGAGTCACACGCCCGCTGGATTACCCCCGGGTTCGAACGGTCGATGGCCGGCACGGATGGATTGATGTCGCTGTACTGATCGTTGCCACAGCGATCAGTACAGTGATCAGTCGTGCTTGCGTGTGTAGACCGTCAGGCCTTCCAGGTCGCCGATGCGTCCAGGCAGCAGCAGGCTGGCAAGATACCCGACGACGACACATGTCAGAACCGACACCGATGCGTACAGCATGAAGTGCAGCGGCGTGTAGGCTTTGACCAGAACGGTAACCACAACACTGACCACCGCACCCAGGAGTGCTCCTGTGGCATTGGCGCGCCGCGTCAGCATGCCGAGGGCGTAGACACCGGCAAAGCCGCCCCCGAGCAACGACACCAGCTGTGTCCACGTGTCATACAGGGACCTGATTTCCAGCGTCGCCATGAGCAGCGCCACCCCCGTGCCCATGATGCCGATCCCCGCCGTGAGCCAGCGGGCCAGGACCATGCAGGATCGGTCCGTCACGTGCGGACGGAAGCGCCGGTAGAAATCCGTTACCAGTACCGTTGCCGTGCTGCTCATACTCGAATCGAGAGAGGACATGGAGGCGGCGAACAGACCGGCGATGACAAGGCCGGTGACGCCGACGGGCATGCTCTGCACGATGAACAGAGGCAACGTATGAATGTTGTCCATCGTCGGACTGAGGTTTTCCGGGTGCGCGCGGAAGTGCGCAAACAGGGCGCTGCCCAGCAGATGAAACAGGACCGTGCCGGGCACAACGATCAAGGCCAGCAGGATGGCCGAGTTGCGGGCGGATCTGGCATCCGGTGTGGCCAGCACGCGCTGCACCATGACCTGATCGTTGGGAAACGTCGTCAACTGCATCAGGCTGCCGAGAGCGAAGATCCAGAACACCGGGACGGTGAGATCCCACCCCAGCAGGACGCTGTCGAACTTGCCATTGGCCTGATTGCTGGCAACGAAGGTGGACCAGTCGCCATCGAGGCCGAAGACCATGATGCCGAAGGCCAGCATGCCGCCGCCGAGCAGCACCGCACATTGCAGCACATCTGTCCAGATCACCGCCTCGATGCCACCCATGACAGTGTAGACCGTCGCCAGCACACCCATGAGGGCCACGGAGATCATGACATCGAGACCGGTCACGGCGGACAGAGCCATCGCCGGCAGCAGCAGCACAACACTCATGCGCCCCCCTACCTGAAAGGCCACACACAGCGCGCTGCCCAGCAGGCGAACGGCCAGACTGAATCGCTGCTCCAGATACTCGTAGGTGCTTGTCAGGTCGAGGCTGCGAATCAGCGGGATGACAAGGAAGGCGGCCGGCAACCAGAAGATGGGACTCCACAACGAGCCGAGACCGTAGACCTGATTGGTCACGTAGGTCTTGGTGGGGATCGCCATGAAGCTGATGGCGCTGGTCCCGGTGGCATACAGGCTGATACCGGCCGCCCACCAGGGAATGCGCCGGCCGCCAAGAAAGAAGTCCGCGCTGCTGCTGTCGCTCCGGGTGAAGTGCGCCCCGACCCACAACATGACCACCAGGAAGAGGCCGATGGCGGTGTAATCGAGCCAGTGCAGGGACTCGGGTGTGGAAGTAACCGTCATCCGGGATGCAACGCCGTCGCGGCTGCCGATGGCGACCAGACCGCCCTTCCAGGGTGCAGAAGCGGCGCCGGCAGCAGCTGGCGACCACACCCCCTGCACGACCCAGGTATCGGTGATGGTGTGGTAGATCAGCAACTCGCCTTGTTGCCGACCACGACGCGGCGCCGTGAACACACCGATGTGGGACTGACCGGTCACCAGAGCCAGCCCCTGACGCAGATCCACGGGGGCGTCAGCAATCTGCACCCAGCCGCGTGCACGGGTACCGTCGAAGGGTACGGGGCGGTAACTCCGGCGCGGCCACCGATGATGTAGAGCACGCCGTCGAGCACGACCGCAGAGGCATCGACACGGGGTGTTGGCAGATCGGGCAAAGTTGTCTGCTGCAGGGAGCGACCGTCCCAGTGCAGACGAAACACGTGACCACTCGGCCCCGATGCGTCGATGCCTCCGGCACAGATCAGACCGGCCTGCGTCGAGGCGGCGGCACCGCGGGCGACCGGGGCAGCAAGTGTGGCAATCACCCAGCTGGAAGCGTCGGCAGTAAGAATGGCGACGGTCGAGCTCAGTTGCCCGCCCTGCTGGCCCCCGGCAACGAAGAACACATCGCCATGTGAGCCGACGAAGGCGCCACGCACCGGAGCCGCCAGACCTGGCAAGGTCTCGACATCGATACCGACACGAGCCATGGCAGGGCTTTGCCAGAGAACAAAGGCCAGCACGAGGGCCATCGCGGATCTGCGGCTCATGGAATCCACCGGGTCATGATCGTCAGCGAACCAGGGCCAGCATCTGCACCATCCTGTGGTCGCCTCTCACAAGCTGCGCCAGATAAACCCCGCTGGCAACGTCATAGCCGGCTGCGTCCCGCCCATCCCAGACCCTGCTGTAGATCCCGGCGGCAAACTCAGCATCCGCCAGGATCCGCAGTCGTTGCCCAAGGACATTGTAGATAGACAGTTCTGCGGCTCCCGCTTCGGGCAGACCGAATCGAAGGCTGACACTGCTGTTGAATGGATTCGGTGCCGCCGGGTAGAGCAGCACCTCTTCCGGGTGGGGTGCCAGCACCTTTGC
>JAQCJA010000572.1 GCA_027593305.1 bacterium | reverse complement strand
GGGGCGGCTCGTCGGCAGACGGGCCGCCCCTCTGCCGTTCGACCTCGGTTGCTACTCGGCCTTGTGCGAGAACCAGGCCTTGCCAAAGAATGCGGAGTGGTGGAACGAGGCCTTGTCTGTGCCCGGATCGGACCAGATACTGAACTGGCCCTTGTAGCCCTGCGTTCGATTCAGGTTCAATCGCCACATATCACCCGGCTGCGGCGGGATGGTGCCGCCCAGGTGCCGGAAGTTCTCCATGGGAATCGCCATCTCCAGGATCCAACTCTTGTCCACGTCGCTGTGGTCGTTGAGCGTGCCCACCCAACTGGTCTGCAACTGCATGCCCTCGCTCTCCCAGGCGAACTGGATGCTCTTGGTGCTGTGCTCACCACCCTCGAAGGCCATGTAATCGAGGAACGTACCATTGGCGTTCATCTCATACCCGAAGTAGGCGGTGATGTCGGCGGGGTTGGGTGTGACGAAGATCTCGACCGCGTCTTCCTCCCAGACCGGGCCGTCCTTCTCGGTGACCTCTGCATGCAGGTAGGGGTCCACACACTCATACAGCAGGTACAGCGCCTGGTCGTCGTACAACATGCGTGCCATGGTAGATTGTGGCGTCTCTTTGGTGACGTCATTCCAGGGGAAGATGAAGGGGATTTTCGTGGCTTTCTTCCAGGCGTCGTCGTTCCCCTGGCCGTCGACGACGATGGCTGAGGTGGCCCGGGCGATCACGGTCTCGGGGACCGTCGCCGGCTGTTCCTGCACACGTTGCGCGCAGGCAGCACCGACGAACAACAGCGAGACGGACAACATCAGTATCTTGCGCATGGGTCGGCTCCTGGATTCGAGACAGAACGACCTCTATATGGCGTCTCCGCCGCTCGCGGTCAAGAGCCGGCCCGCGACCCTATATTCAACGGTCCGCATACGCCCATGGAGGGAGCATGACCGAGTCACAGCAACCACCACGAATCGTTGTTCTCAACGCCGGCCTCTCACCGGCGGGACTGACCCAGGTCCTGACGCAGGCAGCTCTCGAGCGGATCGGCCATCACGGCGGGGTCGGCGAGTTTCTGGACGTGCAGAGCGACCGTGTCCTGCCGTACGGCGAGCCGGGCGCCGAGGGGGCCGGACGCATGCGTGATGGTCTGGATCGTGCCGAGGGCATCATCATCTGCTTTCCGGTGTACAATTTCAACATGAATGCCACCTTGAAATCCGTGCTTGAGCACTGCGGTCCGGCGATGACAGGCAAGGTGGTCGGCATCATGGCCACGGCGGGTGGACGCTTTGGCTACATGAGTGTTCTGTCTCTCGTGCAGAGCCTGATGTTCGACCTGCGGGCCTGGGTCGTGCCGCGCCAGGTCTACGCCGTCACTGAGGACTTCGCTGACAACCAGATCCTCAACCAGGACATCCGCCGTCGCGTCGATCAGCTGGTACATGACACGACCGATATGGCACGCCGGCTGCGCTGAGGCATCGTGTTCGTCTTCCTGTCAAAATTGTTGGCACCCCTGGTATATCCTCTCGGTCTGGCGGCCGTACTGTGGGCCATCGGGGGAGTGCTGCACCGCCGGGGTCACCCGGGCACGGGGCAGCGGATCATGTTCGCCGGGATGGCGCTCGTGCTGTTTTTCAGCAATCCTTTTGTCGGCGATGCCCTTCTCGGCTCACTGGAAAACGACTACCCCCCGGCTCCGGCAGCCAGCTATCCCCAGGTCGACGCCATCGTCATACTTGGTGGCATGCCCTCGCCGCCACGTCCGCCACAACTGGAGGTCGAGGTGGGGGACGCCTTCGATCGCATGTTGCATGGCGTGCGTCTGCTGCGGGCCGGTCGGGCCCCGATCCTGGTGCTGACGGGCGGCGTGATCAAGTATCTCACGGGCTCCGAGATGAGCGAAGCGGAGCGCATGGCACAGCTGGCTGTCGACTACGGCGTGCCCGCCGGACAGTTGCTGCTGGAAGACGCGTCCCGCAACACCTACGAGAACGGCCTGTTCACCGCCCGCCTGCTGCGGGCGCGGGGTTGGCACCGCGTCCTGCTGGTGACCTCCGCGTCCCACATGCGCCGCAGTATGGGGGTTTTTGTCGGCCAGGGCCTGGATGTGATTGCGGCGCCCACGGATTACACCGTCGTCGACAGGCCCTTCTCACCCATGCGGCTGCTGCCCGACGTCGAGGCCCTGCGAGCCTCCACCCGGGCCATCAAGGAGTATGTAGGGTTGATCGTCTACTGGTGGCGCGGATATATCTAGGGCGTGATATCCTGCAGTTCCATGACCTGCCCCTGGGAAAAACCATGGGCCAGCTCGTCACAGCGTTCGTTGTCGGGATGGCCGGCATGACCCTTGGTGTAGCGCCACTCGACGGCACGGCTGTTCAAGGTGTCGAGTTCGCGCCACAGGTCCTGATTGAGCACCGGTTTCCTGGCCGCTGTCAGCCACCCACGGCGCTTCCAGTTGTGGATCCACTCCGTGATCCCCTTGCGCAGATACTCGCTGTCGGTAATCATGACGATCGGCCCGTCGTAGCCGTCGGCAGCGGCCGCTTTCAGGCCCTCCATGGCGGAGAGGATCTCCATGCGGTTGTTCGTTGTGTCGGCGACAGGGCCGCCCAGCTCACGAATCCGTCCACCCGGGTAGTGCATGCGCGTCGCCCAGCCACCGGGGCCGGGGTTTCCGGAGCAGGCGCCGTCACTGAAGATCGTCAGGGGCTGTCGCTGAAACAGATCATCTTGCGCAGAAGTCACAAGGGTCTCGCAGTCGGGAAGATTGGTGCTGTGTTGGGGGAGAATTACATTATACAGTTTGGGCGAATCCCGTCAAAGAAACCGAAATGAACGAAACAACAAAAACAGACTCGACCGGTGCTGCGGAAGCTGATCTCATCGTCATCGGCGGCGGCCCCGGCGGCTATTCGGCGGCGATTCGCGCCGCCCGGCTGGGCATGCGTGTCACACTCGTCGAGGCCGAGAAGAATCTGGGGGGCGTCTGCCTCAACTGGGGATGCATTCCAACAAAGGCCCTGCTGCGGCAGGCGGAGGTCTTGCGATTGTTGCAGCGCGCCGCCGACTTTGGTCTGCGCGTCGATGGCGAAGTGGGCTACGACTGGAAAGCCGTGATCGCGCGCAGCCGGAGTGTGGCTGCCGAACTGGCTGCCGGTATTGCGGGCCTGATGAAGAAGAATCGGATCACGGTGGTGCACGGCCGTGGCCGCCTGACGCCGTCGCGGACCGTCGAAGTGACCCCCGCCGATGGCAAGGCGCGACAGGCTTTTAGCGC
>JAQCJA010000025.1 GCA_027593305.1 bacterium | reverse complement strand
CAGTGTCTCAAAGCCATTGACAGGTTCCGCCCCGCACCATGCAGTCACTCTCGCGTCCAACAGGAAGAGCCCTGCGCCTGATGGATCCAGCGCTGCGCAACGATGCCTGGTACGCAGATGAAATCCCCCCGATGACACGAAACAGGCTGATGACACGAAATATCTCGACACAGAAGTTCGGAAACCGCCCCGGTTGACTCGTCTGCCATCGGGCCTTCCCGTGTCGCTGGGGCGAACGCCAACAGCCTGTAGCAGGAGTCGAATTCTGATGATTGTGAGCAGAATTTCTCTGCGTGCTCATCCACCTGCTCGCAGGCACGCACTTTTTTCAAACTTTCTTCGGATCGATCACCAAAAGTGCATCCGCTGCTGTGTAGGGAGTAAGGTGGCGGCAGTTTCACCTTGACAATGCATCGGGCAGGGGAGTAGACTGCACACATATCGGGACCAGGACTGGTTGCGCGCCCGTCCAATTCCGACGCCGATTTTGCCCTGTTTGAATTCGCGCTCAGGAAGGAGACAGAAAATGCTGCAAGGAATCTTCGCATGCGATCCCGCTCGCAGTCTGTCTCCGTCCAGCAGGACATGAACCCGGACTAGCCGACCAAACCGGTTGTCCCCGTTGCCCTTCTCCGGAGCCGCACTGCGAGCCAGCAGTTGCGGTTTTTTTGTGTTCTCGCATCCACAAAAATCTCCTCCGGAGAGTGCACTTTGTTCAACCCGGACTTCTGGGAAGTACAGCTCGACCCCGCCGACCTGGACCGCTATTCGGCAGCGGCGGGCATCTGGCACGAAGACGACGAAGACCAGCGCCTGCGGCATCGGGGGCGTGAGCGCACCGAGCGATTGTTGCCGTCGATCATGGCTCTCGTCGGCAATCTCAGCCAGCGGCAACGCGAAGCAGTGATGCTCTACTTTCTCCACGACAAGACGCAGGAGGAGGTAGCCGAGATCATGGGGATCAACCGGCGAGTTGTCAGTCAACACCTGTTCGGCATCCGTCGCAATGGTCGACAGGTGGGCGGCGCCATCTCCCGCCTGCGGGCCTTGTGTCGGAAGCGGGGTCTGGCGGCCGATGCATGATGGCTGACGGGCCTGGGGGGCGCTGTGGTCCACCGTCACCCGAATCTGTCTCGACCGGACTTGGCAACGGCAAGGGACGTGTCATAGCTTGAGCAGCGGCCGTTCACGTTTTCAAAGGTTGCCTGAGCTTGACCGTAGAGGCCCGTATCGCTGACTCGTCCCGAGGGGAACACGACGCCTGCTGCCTGGAACTACCCCATGTTCAGTTTCAGGACAGTTTCGTCGAGGGTGCCGCCGAATTCGCCGGCGAGGGTCATCTCGACTCGACATACGCCGCGTTTCTTGGCTTTGACGTGGACCGCCTGCGCGATAACTTCTCCGGCTTCGTCGCCGATCTGCTGCGCATGGCGGATGAGTCACGGGTGTTCCTGACTGGATACCGGGACTGCATCTTCTGGCTGTCAGACGAGGGCCTCTATGTGGGACAGACCTCGATCCGGCCGGAACTGGGCACGCCGTATCTCATCACCTACGGTGGCCATATCGGTTACAGCATCCGGCCCTCGCATCGGCGCCAGGGCTACGGCCGGCGCATCCTGCAACTGGCACTTGAGAAGTGCGCCGAGATGGGCCTTGAACGGGCCCTCGTGACCTGCGATGAGGACAACACCGCATCACGCCGAATCATTGAATCGAATGGTGGTGTCTTTGAGTCGGGCCTGGTGATGGACGAGACCGTTGCCCGCGCCGAGGGACGTGCCGGTGAAAAGGTGCGGAAGCTGCGCTACTGGCTCGAACTGCCCCCGGCATGAGGATTCCCGATGCGGACACGGGACTTGTCATGCCTGACTATGATGGCGGCAGCATCGTCAACGTTGCCGCATCGATTCTCGATGCCTTCGGCGTTGCTTCACCGAGCCGACCCCTGCGCCCTGAGTTGCTGCCAATCGACGGTCTCGCCGGCGCCGGCGGCACTGTTCTGCTCGTCCTCGATGCGCTGGGTTCGGCCCAACTCGAGGCGGCTCTGCGAACCGATCGCGTCCCGCATCTGACGCGTTTGATCGCTGCCGCACCCCGGGGGCTGCAGCGGATCACATCGATCTTCCCTTCCACAACGACGGCCGCACTCAACAGCCTGGCCACAGCCTGTCCGCCGAGCCTCCACGGCGTGCTCGGGCACATGCTCTGGTTTGAGGAAATCGGCGCGGTCCTCAACATGCTTACCCTCTGCCCGATTGGGGCCAGTCAACCCATTCATGAGGATGTGGTCCGCCGCGTACCGACGATCTACCAGCGTCTTGCTGCCGCTCATGTGCCATCGACGCTGATCACCGACGCGGCCTATGAAGGCACGCCGTTCACCAATCTTCTCGCCGAGGGCGCCCGCATCGCCGGTTACTGCGGTCTGTCACAGATACACTATCAACTGGAGCTGGCCCTGCAGGCTGCGCGCAAGCCGGGGTTCTATTCACTGTACTGGCCGCTCATCGACACGCTATCCCACCACCATGGCCCCGATCACGCCGCAACCCCCTCGGCGGCCTGCCTGGCAGAGATGGAGTTCGTCGATCTCATGGTGGGCAAGGTTGCCGATCTCTGCAGGCGCTTTGGCTGCACCCTCGCCGTGATTGCTGATCATGGACAGGTGCGTCTGCAACCGGAACGGGCCGTCGAACTCGGACCGGAGTTGTGTGCCTCTCTGCAGCGCCCGCCCGCTGGTGCCAGGCGCGCTCCCTATCTGACGGGTGTCGATGTCACACGCGTGCAGGCTGAACCGGGGTTGGCCGGCGCCGTGCAGCTGGCGATCGCCACCGACGATGCCATCGACGCCGGCTGGTTCGGCGGACCCTGTGAGGGACTCACGTCGCGACTGGGTGATACCATCGTGCTCGCCGCTGAGGGGGTGCAGTTTCTCTATGACTATGGTCGTGGTACGTTCGCCCAATCGGGCAGCCATTCCGGCATGACGAACCGCGAAATGCACGTGCCTCTCATTGTTGTTCCAGGCAACTGAGGGTCCCTCGATGCCTGTGACCTTCCGCGCCTGTATATTGAAGCGCATGACTCGAATGCTGCTGCTCTGCTTTTTCTGGGCCATTCTCCGGGCCGTCCCCGTCACGGCCGCCGGTGTCGTGCAGGACACAATCCTGCAGGAAACTCTCGTGCTGCTTGATGCACGGCTCGCCAGCGCCGACCCCGTACATACGGAGCGCTTGTTTGCCGACGTCGCCGAACGTACTTCACGATCGCGACAGCAGATTCGTCACCATCTGCTGTCGCGGCTCGATGCGTTCCGTGATCTGGCCAACACAGATCCCGTCAGCTGGCAGGCCATACTGGATCTGCGTGTCGAAACCATGTCCCAACGGCAGACCAACCGTCTGCTCGACAAGCTCACCGTGTGGTCCCGCCGCGTGCTGCGCTCCGACAGTGACTACCTTGCCGGCACCGGCATCCGCTGGGCGGCAAATGAGGCCCACGTCCCCGAGGACGAAGGCAGCACTTTCGTACGCCACCTGGTGGCCCATGGCGTGATTGACACAACAACGGAATGGGTGCCGCCGGCCCTGGGTCTGGTGGTCAGTGGTTGGACGGATCCCTACGAATTCAGCCTCGAGCCGCTGTATGCCTTCTTTGCTGCCCCCGAGGAAGCCTATGTGCGCGAAGCCGTTCGCGACGTGCAACGTTTCATTGTTCCCCGGGTCGTGCGCCGGCTGCCGAAATCGCGGGGAGTGCTGTACGCGGTCCGTGACCGCGAAGTCACGACGCTCATCGACCCGGAGGCAGAGCTGCGCCTCACAGTGCTCGGCCTGAGATTCGGCGGCACCAACGCGGATCTCCTCCCCTGCATGGACCTCAGCGCCCGCCTGACGACAATCAGCAGCGGCGCCGTCACCTGGCAGACGACCATCGCCTACTGCACGGAGTCTCACGGGTCGGCGACCACCAACGAACTCGACGCCTTCTACGAAGAGGTCGCCGACATCATCTACCAGCGGGTCGACGGCCACTTCGAGGCACGGTGACCTGGGAGAATCGCGCGGGCCTTGTTGCGCTTCGTCCACCATCTGGATGACGGGCCCCCGGCAACACCCCGATGTCTTCCAAACAGCCTCACGGACCCACATCCGGTAGTTGCACGTCTTGCCCGTCGGCGCAGCCAGGTCCGGGGCATCGGCGCCCCTGCCTGGCAGCGCTCGACGGTCGCTCACGGGTCTGCTGCCGGATCATGGGTTGGACACGCCGTGAACCGTCCGCCTCGATCTGCAGGGATACGGCCCCACAGGCATCGGTGCGATAGACTTGAGCCCCCAGGTCGCTGAGCCGCGCAAGCACTTCTGCGGCGGGATGACCGAATTTGTTGTAGGCCCCCACCGAAAGGATGGCCAGATCGGCGTCGACGGCACGCAGGAACCTCTCCCCCGAGGACGTGCGCGATCCATGATGCGCGGCCTTCAACACATCGGCGCGCAACCTGGCGCCCCAGGCGAGCATGGCCGGTTCCGTCTCCTGCTCGATGTCCCCGGTGAACAGAATGTGGGTCCCGGCATAGTCCAGGCGCAGCGCAAGGGAGCCATTGTTCACTCCCAGTAAAGACGCACCATCGGCAGCGACAAAAGCCGTCGTCGGGTGGAGCACCAGTCCACCGACGCCTCCCAGGCCCGCGAGACTGTCCCCGGCGGCGACGCGATGGTAGACGATTCCCTTCTGCCGGATCAGTTCATGGATGCGTCGGGACGTCCAGCTGTCGTACTGCTGCCCACTGTCGATGTAGTGGCCCACCTCGACCTGCTCCAGCAGATGCACCAGGCCACCGATGTGATCCGCGTGGGGGTGTGAGGCAACAACCACGTCGACGCGCCGCACGCCCCGATGACGCAGGAAGGGCACCACAACCCGCTCACCCATGTCGAAACGCTGACTGCGGATGCCGGCATCGATGATCATCGTGCCACCATTGGGCAGTTGCAGAAACACACCGTCCCCTTGATCCAAGTCGAGAAAGACCACCTCCAGTTGTCGCGGCAGGAGCAGGCGCTGCCAGAGCCAGAGGTTGGTCCATGCCAACACCAGCAGCAGCAGGGCAGCTCGCGCCCAGCGTCGGCGCGGTGCCAGAGCAGCCAACAGAGCAGCGACGCCGGTACAGACGAGGAACAACGCATCCGGTTTGGGCGTGGACCATGGTGGCACGCGGGCAAACAGTTCCACCGCCGCCAGCAGGGCCTGCAATGCCAGATAGTTTGCCGCGGCAAAGGGCACCGCTGCAGATGCCCAGATCGCGCCTGCGAGAATCGTCAGCAACCCGAGTGCGACGGACAGCGCCAGAAGAGGCACAACGACGAGGTTGGCCAGCAGGGAGATCGGCGCGAACTGCTGGAAGTGCCAGGCGATGAGGGGCCCCGTTCCCAGTTGGGCCGCAAGCGACACGCACGCAGGCGCCACGATCCATCGCCCAAGGAAATGCTCCTCATCAACCCAGCGCCGAGGCAGGCATTGGCGCAAGGGACCGTACAGCGCGACAATGGCGAGGGTGGCGCAAAAGGACAGCTGAAAGGACAACGTCAGCAGGCTGCTGGGCGACAGGAACAGTATGACCAGCGCTGCCAGCCCGAGGCAGTTGTAGACATCCCCCCGACGCCCCAGGGCTCGCCCCACCATAACAACAGCCGCCATCACCGTGGCGCGTACGACCGGTGCATGCAGGCCGGTGACCAACGCATACAACACGAGAACGACCGTTGTCAGTATATGAGCGGGCGCCGGCGGCAGACGCAGGAGACGGAAAGCGGTAAAGAAGAACAGAGCCACGAGACCGACATGCAGACCGCTGATGACGAGTGCATGAGCCAGCCCGGTCAGGCGAAACCGTTCGGCAACATCTTCAGGTATGGCGAAGCCGTCCCCGAGCAGCAGGCCGCGCAGGAGCCCCGCCGGCGCTCCCGACAGGTGCGCCGTCAGCAGTCGAAGGGCATGGTGACGCAGGGGGTCCATGACCCTCTGCCGCCAGAATGTGTTCGGCAGATGCTCAACGGCGATGACATCACCAGGGGCGACGCTGGCCGTCGCGTGAATGCCCTGCAACGCCAGAAACCGCCGATGATCGAAGGCTCCCGGATTGCGCGCCGGTTGCGGTCGGATCAGTCGGCACCGCAACTGCAGTCGATCGGCCCCGTCAAGCAACTGTGGCGACCGCAATGTGACCGACACCAATCCCGTGAGGGGGCGCACCGGGGCCTCTGCCCGATCGGTTTCGGGGCTCCAGGACTCGGCGCGCAGAAGCAGATGCAGACGGCGACCCTCATCTTCCCCACGCAACTCCGGCTCACCATCGACACAGCCTGTCAACAGGCCTCGCTCGCCGGAGTCTGCAGCATGCAGAACGTGGTGTGGTGGTGTCAGTCGTGTATTCTGGTGGTAACGCAGGCCACCAACACCGACGACCGCCAACAGCAGACAGGCCGTCAACAGTCGTGGGGAGATCCAGGTGCGTCCCGCCGCCGCGAGCACCCAGGGGCAACCGGCACCGACACACCACACCCACAAGGGAACTGTGAGGAGGTCGTCGATCAGGATGCCGACACCCAGAGCCAGAGCCATCGTCAGAGCCGGCCGACGACGGTGGTAAGTTTGCAGGGGCATGGCGGCCCCACCGCAATCCCCATGCCTCGACCGGGACCTGCCTCACGGGTATACTTGTGGGTACGATGCTATTGCGACTGTTCCTGCTCTTCACACTGATTCCCGTCGTCGAACTGGCCCTGCTCGTCGAGGCGGGCAGCCGAATCGGCGTGGCCCCGACCATTGCCATTGTTCTGCTGACAGGTGCCTTGGGCGCCTGGTTGGCCCGCGCGCAGGGCCTGCAAGCACTACGCCGCCTGCAGGATGCCCTGCGCGCGGCGCAGTTTCCCGGGGAAGAGATCTTCGATGGCGTCATCATCCTGGCGGGGGGCCTGTTGCTGCTGACGCCGGGCTTCCTTACCGATATTCTGGGCTTCTTCGCTCTGATTCCTGGCACCCGGCACCTGCTCAAGACTCTCGTCAAAAGGCAGGTGCAGGGCCGCATGCCGGACAAGCGTGGTGGAGCCGTCCACGTGCACTATTCCGTCGATTGAGAAGTCCATGTCCGAGAGCTTGACCGGAAAACAGCGCCGCCATCTGCGCGCCCTGGGGTACGACCTGAAACCGACGGTATCCGTCGGCAAAGCCGGTGTCACGCCCGCAGTGGTTCGCTCGGTTGCAGATGCCTACAACGGCTCTGAACTCATCAAGGCGCGCCTCGAACGCTCCTGGGACGTCGACCGCAAAGAGGGGGCGCAACAACTGGCGACAGCGACCGAATCACATCTGGTTCAAATCCTGGGTCGCACAGTTCTGTTGTATCGACCGGATCCTGACGAACCGGATATCAAACTCCCGGCGTAGGCCCAGACATATCGTTGGCCAGGTCGTTGACGACGCCTCAGTTAATGGCTTTGTCCTGCAGCATTTCGAGAACCTTCTCCTTGCCGACGAGCGTGACGAAGCTGCCGAAGCGAGGGCCCCGCTCCTGCCCCAGAACGACCTCGTAGAAACTGCGAAACAGATCCTTCGGTTCGACACCGGCTTCGCGTGCCACATCGAAGGGAATCGATTGCACGACGGACTCCTCGGTTTCATCACTGGCGGCAAGCGCCTCATGGAGACGATTCAGCAGGGCCCGTTCGTCGGCATTTGGCTCGCGGTACAGTTTGCCAGGCAACACCTGCTCGCGGTAGTAGGTCAAGCCCTTGTGCACAAGAGACTGCAGCACGTCGGGGTATTGTTCGGTGCGGGCATCGTACCGCCGCAGGTATTCCATCAGCAACTCTTCGTTATCCGAACCAAGAGCAGCGATCAGATTCGTCACGACACTGAAATCGACGCTGGCCCCGTACTCCGGCACGTTCTGGCCGCCACCAAAAACATGCCACAGGGGGTGAGAGGACCGTTCCTCGACAGGCACATCCGGCCAACAGCGCAACGCTTCGAGATAGTCGTCCACCGCCTTGGGCACCACATCCCAGTAGAGTCGCTTGGCCCGCTTCGGGTTCTGATAGAGGTAGAACAACAGCGACTCGATCGGGGCGAAATCGACCCAGTGATCGACGCTGAGGCCCTTGCCGATGCTCTTCGAGATCTTGCGACCCTCTTCGTCGAGAAACAGTTCATAGGTCAACACAGCGGGCGGCTGCTTACCCAGGACCCGTACGAGGCGGCTGGAAAGCTTGACGGAGTCAATCAGGTCCTTGCCTGACATCTCATAGTCGACGTCATAGACCCACCAGCGCAGGGCCCAATCGACCTTCCAGCCGACCTTGGCATTGCCGCCGAGAACGGAGACCTCGCCAGCAGCGCCGCAGCCGCTGTAGCCCTTTTCCTGACGATCACACACGTACGACACGCTGTCGCGCTCCGGGTGGTAGGCCGTCACGCGTGTGGCGTTGATCGAACCACAGGCTGTGCAGATCGGAAAGAAGGGGGACCACCCCTCCCGGTTCTCTTCCCGCAGGGTCGGCAGGATCACGTTGAGAACGTCATCCACCTTGCTCAACAGCAGCGACAGACCCTCGTCCAACTCACCGTTGCGATAGGCCTGGGTGGAGGACTTGAACTCGTAGGTGAAGCCGTAGGCATCGAGAAACTCGCGCAGCTTCGCATTGTTATGGCCCGAGAAGCTCTCGCAGCAGCCAAAGGGATCAGGAATCGCATGCAGCGGCTTGCCGAGATGTGTCTCGATGGCATCGCCGTTGGGTATGTTGAGCGGCACCTTGCGCAGGCCATCCATGTCATCGGAATACGCTTGCAGGCGCGTGGGCAATCCCGTCGCCGTTTCAAAGGCGCGCTGCACGAAGGTCGTACGCGCCACCTCAGCAAAGGTGCCGATATGGGGCAGGCCGCTCGGGCCGTATCCGGTCTGGAATAGAACAGACCGCGCCGTCGAGGGCGAGCGCAGTTTGCGGATCTGCTCGGCTTCGACGAACGGCCAGGCGTTGGGCGTTGCCATCGTCTTTCGGATCGTGAGGTGAGAAGGCGAGCCGTGGGTCGTCGGCTCTGGTGAGGCGGGGCTACCTGTTGCGGAAGGTGATTCGACCTCGGGTCAAATCATAGGGGGACAGGGCGCAGGTGACCTGGTCGCCGGGCAGTACGCGGATGTAATACTTGCGCATCTTCCCGGAAATGTGCGCCAGGATCTCGTGGCCGTTCTCCATCTCCACCTTGAAAAAGCCGTTTGGCAAGGCCTCCTTGACCGTCGCCTGGACCTCAATTGCCTCTTCTTTGGCCATACACTCTCTTTCAGAAAGCGGTTGCACTGCAATCTGGGAAGCTACACACCGGCTCGACCAATGTCAACGGAGCCCGGACTCACTCTGTTGTGGCACAGTCACTTGGAGCAGTATCTGCAGACCCGTCAATGCAGCAGGATCTTCTCGTCATACGTGGCGTTGCGGGCTGCCTCGATCGTGTCCAGATGTGGCGTCAATCGAGCCACACGCAGGAAATAGGGTACCGCATCATCCAGGCGGCCCTGCATATCCAGTACCTGCGCGAGATTGTGTAGCGCCGGGACGTGGTATTCGTCCAGAGCAACAGCCTCAGTGAAGGCCGCTTCGGCGGCTGGCAGATTCTGCAGACGCAGGTGTGCGAGACCTTCGGCGTAGTGGACATCGGCAGCATATGGCTGCAGTTGCTTCGATTGCAGAAAGAAATCGAGGGCTTCGTCAGGCAGTTCTGCCTGCAGCAACGTCAGACCCCGCGCGAAACACGCCTGTGACAGAGCATGTGCAAGGCCGGGGTAACCGGGGTAGCGTTGGAACAACTGCGACAGGTGATCGGTTGCCCGACGGAAGTCGCCGACTTTGTGGTACGCGACGCCAAGATTGAACCGGGCATCATCCCTCTGGGCATCGCGTAGCAGCGTACTCTCAAGAAACTCGATGCCTTCCGCCTGGCGACCACTGGCGCACATCATGGTGCCAAGGCCGGCCATGGCATCGACCAGCGTCGAGTCCAGCCGCAGGGCCTCTCGATAGTGGTTCTCAGCATCAACGACCATGGACTGAGCCTGCCGGACGATGCCGAGGTTGCAGTGGGCTTCGGCGTAGTCGGCCTGCAACTCAAGGGCCTTTTCAAGTTGTACGGCTGCTTCGTAGTAGCTGCCGTCACCGTAGTACGCATTGGCCAGCAGGACACGCAACTGCGGATTGTAGGGATCGTTTTTCACCCGCGTGTCGTGGTAGCGAATCTTCTCCTTGGCCCAGAAGTTGTAGCGCTCTTTGGCCATCGCCGGTAAAGCCAACAACAGCAGCACGACGCAGAAGACATGTCGTATCACGGGGCGAACTTCTGAATCCGTCCGTTGAAGGTGTCGGCAACGTAGACGAAGCCGTCATGGTCGCGGGCGATGCCCCCGGCGACGACCTCCTTGGTCACCGGCGCTGAGCCACCCAGATCACCCAGCACCGATGCCTTGCCGCGGAAGCGGAATTCGGCGGGTCCATTGCCGATGGTGCCACCCCAGCGGGTAAGATAACGACCCTCGCGGAAGACCTCGATGCGATCATGACCGGCATTGACGACAAACGCGCGATCACCCTTCGGCTCCGCAGCAAAGTCCGTGGGTCGTTTCAGCAGGCCGGCGCCACGGTCAGTCGATGACAGAGGATCGCGCCCGAAGACCCGGTTGACGCCACTGCGATCAACAGAAGCATAGACGACGAGCCTCGGCGCCTGCCAGCCGGCGGTGTCGAAGCCCAGCGGCTCAACGAGGGCGGCGAAGGAACCGCGCCAGAAGCCGATACTCGATACCATCAGCGGCGGCACCTGATAGTGCTCGGATATGACGCCATCGGTGTCAAACTCCTGCAGATGGCTGATGCTCTCGATGAACACACGGTTGTCATCAATGGCGATATGGCGGACAAAAACCGTCTGCAAGGGACGAGTCCACAGCATCTGACCCCCGGCATCGATTTTGGCCCACTGAGCCTGAGGCGGCTGACCCGGGGTATACGTGTTATAGACCACATGCAGGTTGCCGGCGCCGTCGAAGGCCGCCGACGGACCATCGAGGGTCGCCGTCTCCAGACAGGCATTCGTCGCCTCAGTGAAGCGCCAGCGTTTCATGGGATTGCCACCACGGTCATACCGCTCTACCCAACCGCCGCCAGCTCCCAGCACATGCAGCACACCGTTGAGATCGAACACGACTCGCGTCGGCAGCAACCCCGCCGAGACTTGCCATTCGTCAACGAAGCGATGGATACCACCCTCGACCACCGTGCTCGGCAGGCGTTGTTCCTTGCCTTCGTCGCCTTCGGCGAAGACAGAGGAAACGCGATACCGGTAGGCCCGGTTGCCCAGCAGACCATCGTCTACCCATGTTGTGTCCAGGCCGTCGGCCAGGCGCCCGACGACCTGGTATTCGGTATTCTGAATGCGCTCGACTTCGTAGCGAACGAACCCCTTCAGTGGTGGCCGTTCCCAGGTGAGACGAGCCGATGCTGTGGCACTGTCAAAATCGACCCGCAGCGACGGTGGCCCGTCGCGATGGGGCGAACGGGAGCCGAAAGGCAGACATGCAGTCAGGCCCAGGATGGTGAGGGCACAGCAGAACTTCTGGAATGCGCGCGTCATCAGCCTGCGATCGGGAAAGTGGCCGGGAGTCACCAGGAACCAGCAGAGCCGCTACGGTACGCCGCGCAACAACCCTGTCAAGAAACCCCTGTGCTCCTGCTGCGGTGGAATGATACGGCCACGTCTGTTACATTGCAGCCGTGATGAGACGATCAACCTGCTTCCTGCTGGCCTTCAGTTGTGTGCTCGGGTGCCATTCCCTCGACCGTGACAACCCTGTCGACCCGGCGGGTGAGCCCGCAGTCGAGCCCGGCGTCATAGCGGGCGCCGATGGCGCGAGCCTGTCCCTTGTCGTACCGCTGCCGAAAGCCCTGGCGACGATCGTTGACAGCCTTGTGGCACGCCTCTCGGGACCCGATGTCCCGACCATCATCAAGTCTCTTGACTACCCCAGTCCATTGGGGCCCGCGACGTTGACCATTGGCGCCATCTCGCCGGGGTCCGGCCGGACTTTGACCATTGAAGGATACGATCTGACGGGGCGGCTCATCCTTGCAGGAGAGCGCGGCGACATCACCGTCGTCACGGGTGACACAACGCGGGTCACGATAGACCTGCGCCTGACGATCGACCCCACCACCCTCGACAAACCGGATACAACGACCGGCGCCGCACAGGACACTACCACCGCCGCGGCAGCGGAATCGACAGCAACGGCAGGAACAGACGGGGAGCCGCCAGCTGAGGGCTGAGCCGCGTCTGCATATTCTGTGCCTGCAATCGTCACGCTGACAACCGACTTCGGTACCTGCGATCCGTACGTGGGCGCCCTCAAAGGGGCCCTGCTGTCAGTAGTGCCGCACCTGCATCTGCTTGATCTCAGTCATGACGTTCCCCCTCAGGACGTTCTCGCAGGGGCCTTCGTTCTGCGCCATGCCGCCTTCGAGTTTCCCCCGGACACGGTGCATCTGGCCGTGGTCGACCCGGGAGTTGGTGGCTCTCGTCGAGCTCTGGCCGTTGACGCCGGCGGCTGCCGCTGGGTGGCACCGGACAACGGCCTGCTGTCCTGTGCTCTGGCCTTCCCTGATGCCCGCGCCTTCGAGATCACCCATCCGGAGCTTCGACGTGAATCGTTGAGCGCCACATTCCACGGACGTGATCTGTTTGCTCCGGCGGCGGCGCGGCTGGCCGCCGGTTTCCCTGTAGAGAACGTCGGGCCGCGTGTCGACGATGCGCTGTTCCTGACGGCGACTCGGCCCACTGTACAGGGCACCTGCCTCGTGGGCAGCATCATCCACGCAGATCGTTTCGGCAATCTCATCAGCTCGATCTCCGGCAGCGATCTTGCCAGCTTCGGTGATCCTGCCCGGCTCCGTGTTGTTGCCGCCGACGTCACTGTACACGGCATCGTCCGCCCCTACGAAGAGGTGGGCGTCGGCGAGCCAGCAGCTCTCATCGGCAGTGGCAACCTGCTGGAACTCGCCCTTCGTGAGGGCAGTGCCGCCGAGCGTTTCAGCCTGCAGCGTGGCGACAGGATCGCCGTGGAACGCTCATGACGACCATCCCTCTCATCATCAGTGTTTCCGGGATCCGAGGGATCGTCGGCCAATCATTGACAGAGGATACTGTGCGGCGCTTCGCCCACGCCTTCGCCACGCAACTGCCGATGAACGCCCGCGTCGTGCTGGCGCGCGACACGCGTCCTTCCGGCGAGAGTCTCGCCGCCGTCGCCATCGACGCTTTGTGTGCCGCCGGTTGTCAGGTATTTGATCTCGGCGTCTGCGCCACACCCACAGCCAAATTGATGGTCCTCGAGCTGGCCGCCGACGCCGGTCTCATTCTCACGGCCAGCCACAATCCGGCGGCCTGGAATGGCATGAAGATGGTCCGCGCCGACGGCATCTTCCTCGATGCCGTCACGGGACGCCGCGTCGAGGCCGCCTACAACCGTTCACGGCGACGTACCGGAGACGGCCACCTGGAGCGCGTGCCTCGCGAGACCGTCGACGCCATCCTGCTGCAGCGGATCCTTGCCGTCGTCGATGCAGATTCCATCCGTGGTGCCCGCCTGCGCGCTGCCGTTGATCCATGCAACGGTGCCGGGTGCCTCTTCATCCCCCTGCTTCTGGAAGCCCTGGGTGTGGAGATGCATCTGATTCACGGGGAACCCCATGGCAGATTTGCCCATGAACCCGAACCCATCCCGGCCAACCTCGTGGATCTGGGCCGTGCGGTTGTGAACGGGCGCTGTCACGTGGGTTTCGCCATCGACCCGGATGCAGATCGAGTCGCCCTGGTCGATGAAGATGGCGCCCCTCTGGGTGAGGACCTGACTCTGGCCCTGGCGGTGCAGAGCGTAACCGCAACACGTAAGGGGCCCGTCGTCACGACGCTCTCCACATCACAGGTCGTCTCGGATGCGGCCATTGGCAACGGCTGCCCCGTCATCCTCACCCCGGTCGGCGAAGTCCACGTGGTCGATGCCATGGTCGCCGAAGGAGCGATCATCGGCGGCGAGGGCAATGGCGGCGTGATATTGCGCGACGTGGATCCGGGCCGGGACGCCGCCGTCGGCATCGCCCTGATCCTGCAGGCGCTGGCGCAAACGGGGCGGTCGCTCACCGAACTGGCCCGTGCCCTGCCGGCCTACGCGATAGAGAAACGCAAAGTTGTCTGTTCACAGGACGATCTGCAGCGCGCCCTCGACGGACTGATCCAGCGTTACCCACAGGCACTGCGCCACCCGGTTCAGGACGGCGTCAAGCTGTATCTGTCGGGCTCCTTCCAGTGCCCGTGGATCCATCTGCGACCAAGCAATACAGAACCTGTGGTGCGGATCATCGCTGAAAGCGAGCGCCGGGAGGAAGCGGTGGCGCTGTGTGATGTTGCTGAGGGGTTTCTGCACAGCGGCTGATGATTCCGCGCCGCGGAGTCCCGGTTCGCCGCGGCGATGGCCGTGCTAGTCGAGATGCATGCCGGTGATAAACACTTCCGTGACGCGCGCTTTCTTCAACACCTTGTCATTGGCGAGGATCAGCAGTTGCTCCCTCAGCTTTTCGGCCCGCAATGGGTCTTCCAGTTGCGCCGTCGTCTGGCTGCTGAGCAGGCTGATTGTCTCATGTCGAAGCTCAATCCACTTGCGTTCGATCTCTGCGATTCCCTCGACGGGCGGACAGACACGGAAAGCGGCCTGCACGCGCAGATGCCGGTCAAGGGCGCCGGCTGGATTCACCTGGATCGGGGCCAGCCCCTCCCAGATCGGACATTCCTTGGGGCTGTAGGCAGGTTTGGAGGCGCAACCGGTGCAGCTGGCGACGAGCAGAATCGCTGCAGCAGACCACAGGAACCGGGGTGTCATTCGGTCGGGGCAGGCTCGGCCAGGCGCGCGGCGGGACGGGCCTGGAAACGCTCCCCGAGGACCTGGGCTCTGCCGGTGACCCGGTCACTGACGCGGGGCACATCCTCTGCGGACAGTTCCGTAAGGGTCGCGCGATCCTCGACGAGGCGCGTCAGGCGCTCGACACTCTCATGGGCACGCTCGGTGAACACCTTGCGCTCCGACATGACCTTGAACAAATCTGCCGCGACCTCCATTGCCGCCAGCATTGCGACCTGCGCCTTTGGCATACGCGGATTCTTGGCGGCGATCTCTTTCATCTTGGTGTCGACGTAGGCCGCCACCTGCTGAACCTGCTTCGGGTCGCCGCCAATGCGATATTGCTCGCCGAAGATCTCGACCAGGACACCCTGAACCTGTGCGTCGTGTTGTGCCACGAATCTCTTTCGCTGGTTGATGCAGCAGGCGTTGCCTAAGTGGTTGCTAAGGTATGGCTTGCGTCATCCTCGGGCAAGCGGAATGCACGGCCGCCGCGCCAGGACAAAACACCGCAGAAACGCCGGGCGAAAGTGACGCCTACGTGGATCGATCGATCGCTGCGGCCCGTGAAATGTTGAGACCGCAGGCCACGAGGCGTTGCAGCAGGCCCTGCCAGCGTCGATGGGTGCAGGGGATGCCCTCGGCCAGTCGCTTTCTGCGAGTTTCCCACGCTCGATCCCCCGGCGCCCGGACAGCATCCAAGAAATTAAAAAAAGTTGAGGTTCTGGCCGATTCCCGCAGAACGGCAACGTCGGCAGCAAGCCCTGTGGCCCCACCGAATCGGTCGGGATCAATCACCAGGGCGAAGAAGCTGCAGCCATAGGGCCCGTCGAGGGCCGTAACCGGAGGTACGCAGCGGCCCATGGGCGCCGCCGCCAGTCCACCCGTAAGCACATCGACGAGCAGGCCCAGACCGTAGCCGAGAGCGCCGCCGACGGGCAGAAGAGTACCCTTGGCGGCGGCAAAAGGATCGGTCGTCGGTCGTCCGTCCGGGTCCAGAGCGATCCCTGCCGGGATCGTCGACCCATCGTCGGCCGCCTGACCGATGCGGGCTGCTGCGTGGCCCGTAGCTGCGTCAAAGAGCAGGGGCTCACCATCGGCTGCGGGTGCCGCCCAGGCGATGGGATTGGTCCCATGCAGGCCCTGGCCACCGCCGTGCGGCGCCACGCGTGGTGTGGCGTTGGCCATGGCCAGCGCGATGTAGCCGGCTCGTGCCGGGTCTTCCACGTACCCTGCCAACGCGCCCACGTAGTTGCCGTCGTACAGCGACACCGCTCCCAGACCTGTGCGCCGAGCCTTGTCCATTGCCAGCGTCATCGCCGCCACTGCCAGCGTCGGTCCCATCCCGTGCTGGCCATCGACCCACGCCGTCGTCGGCCCCTCGCGCCGTATGAAAGGGGCGCGCCCGGGATGGATCTGACCCGAGCGTATGCGCTCGGCGAACACTGCCAGCAGAGCGATTCCGTGACTGTCAATGCCCCGCAGACTCGCCTCGAGCAGGATCGCCGCTGTTTGCGTCGCTTCGCAATCGGGTACTGCCAGTTGGCGGAAAATATCCAGGCACAACGTGCGTGCCATCGGCACCGACAACTGGATGATTCCATCGCGGTCTGTCGTCATCAATAGAGATTCCACCGGGAGGGCTTGGCGCTGACGGGAGAATTCGGCACCTTTGCGCCAATGAAAGCCATCGTCATAGATACCGAAAGCCCGAACAGAGCGCTGCACTGGCGGGACGTGGCCGATCCCATTGCCGGGGACGGTCAGGTTCTGGTCGACGTTCACGCGACGGCCGTGAATCGGGCAGACTTGCTGCAGCGTGCCGGCCACTACCCGCCGCCCGCCGGGGAATCAGAGATTCTTGGTCTGGAAATGGCCGGTGTTGTCATGGCCACAGGCGCCCAGGTGCGGGATTGGCACGTGGGTGACCGTGTCTGCGGCCTGCTCGGCGGCGGCGGGTATGCTGAACGTGTCGCCGTCGACGCGCGCCAGCTGCTGCCCGTTCCCGAGGGCTGGAGTTTCGAGCGCGCCGCCGCCGTCCCCGAGGTATTTCTCACGGCCTGGCTCAATCTGTTTCTTGAGGGGCAACTGCGTTCCGGCGAAACAGTCCTGATCCACGCCGGTGCCAGTGGCGTTGGCACAGCAGCCGTGCAGATGGCGCGCGATGCCAACTGTGAGGTGCTGGTCACGGCAAGCACCGAAGGCAAACGCGAACGTTGCCGCCAACTCGGAGCCAACTTCGCCTGTGATTACCGGGACACGGATTTTGCCGCCGAGATCCGTGAATTTCTCGGTGGTGACGGTGTAGATGTTGTGCTGGATGTCGCCGGTGCCAGTCATCTGGCTCGCAACCTCGAATTGCTGGCACCCCAGGGGCGACTTGTGCTGCTGGCCCTGCTGGGGGGGGCACAGGGCGCCATCGATCTGGGTCTGGTGCTGCGCAAGAGACTGCGACTGATCGGCTCCACCCTGCGCAGCCGGTCCGCCGCCGAGAAAGGGGGCATCATCGGCGGCTTTCGGGCCCAGTTCTGGGATGCCTTGCTGGCGGGACATATCGAACCCGTCATCGATCGCGTCCTGCCCATTCAGGAGGCCGCCGCCGCCCACGATGTCATCGCCGGCAACGGTACGATCGGCAAGGTGGTTCTCTCCGTGCGGCAGGCATGATGCTGCGCGCAGAAGAAACCCACACCCCGATCACCGGCGGTTGCTTGTGCGGCAGCATCCGCTGGCAGGCCGACAGAGCACCGCGGGCCTCCGTGTTGTGCCATTGTGATACCTGCCGACGGGCAACGGGCTCAGGCTCGGTGGGCTGGCTGATCTTCGCCATCGCCAGCTTCCGCTTCACCTCCGGCGCGCCGGCCTCGTATCACACCGACACGCATGCGGACCGCACGTTCTGCCCGAACTGCGGGACACCCCTCACCTACCACCATCAGGGGGATCGTCCGCATGACATGGACGTTACCATCGGGTCCGCTGACGATGGCAACGCCTGGTCGCCGACGAAGGATGTCTTTGTGGAGGAAAAACTCACCTGGGCCTGCACTGTTGGCGCGACCCCGGCGCAGATATCAGGAGACCATACATGACACGCCCGAAGCGTTATCCCGAACTCACCGTTGCCGGCTCGCCACGACAGATGGGTGAGCAGATCGGCGAGGCCCTGCGCGAGCAGATCCGTGGCTTTGACGCCATCGCTCTCGAGCGTGTGCGCAAGATCATCGACGTGTCCCTCGAGCAGGCGCTGCTCGTTGCCCGCCGTTGTCTCGACGATGTCGAGAGCTATGCGCCCCACATGCTGGCAGAGCTGGAGGGCATGGCCCACGCCTCCGGTGTCCATACCGAATGCCTCATGCTGTTGCAGATCCGCAACCAGTTGCAGCCCGATCCGGCAGCGGCAGGTGGCTGCACATCGTTCGCTGTGGGCGGCGTTGCGGGGGGCTCGATGACGGGGCAGAACTGGGACAACGACCCGGCGATGGACCCCTTCTCCGTGGTGCTCACCCGGCGCCCGGACGACGCCCCCGATTTCCTCTCCATCACGCAGGCCGGGTTGATCGCCTATCTGGGGGTGAACGACGCGGGGATCGGACTGTGTATGAACACTCTGCCGGCACCGGCGCGGGGTCTCGGCGTACCACACTATTTCACGGTCCGCGGCGTTTATGAGACACGCTCGCTGGATGATGCTGTGCAGGCAGTGCGTCGCGCCCACCGTGCAATCCCTGGCAACCTGATGCTGGCAACCCCCCAGGGGCCGGCGGATCTGGAAATCACCATCGATGCCGTGCACGTCCTGCGCGAGAGTGACGCCGGGCCAGGCGTGGTGACACATACGAATCATTGCGTGCATCCGGATCTGGCGCCGATCAACGGTGACTTTCCGGAGTTGATCGAGTCGGGGCCACGCAAGTGTCGCGTCGATGCATTGCTGGCGGCAGCGCCACGACCGATTCCACGGGCCACCCTCGAGAATATCCTGCGGGACCACAAGAACCACCCACGCTCGATCTGCCGTCACGCCAACGACCATCCAGCGACCGGTTTCTGGACCAGCGTCTGGTCGCTGCTCATCGATGCGGAAGAACGCTGCCTGCACCTGACCCGCGGCAACCCCTGCGAACAGCCGTACGAGATCTACTCGCTGAATTAGCCGACTCCAAGGAGGTGCGCCATGGCCACCCTGCACGCCACGATTGTTGATGCTGCCACCAACGAGAGGATCGATGCCAAGGTCCACGTCCTCGACGCCAGCGGCAGTTTCAAGAGTCCGACAGGATCCATTCACAAGATCGGTCCGGGCACGCCCTTCTTCTTTTCTGCTGGAGAATTCAGCGTCGATGTCGGGCGTGGTCGTGCCGACATCCTCGTGGAACGAGGCACCGAATACCGTCCCCGGCGGATCGTCGTAGAGACGCCTGCCGCCGGTATCGTCGATGTCGAGATTCCCATCGAACGCTGGCACCATCCGCAGCAGCAACGCTGGTACCCCGGCAACACCCACATCCACTACGACGAGAACGAACAGCGGCCCGACGATCGTCTCGGCGTGGACTGTTCGGTCGAGGGCTACAACGTTACCTGTGTTTCCGTTCTTGATCGGCGCCAGCTGGACTATGCCAGCAACAAGTATCCCATCGGTGTGATGAACGAGTTCACCACCGCCCACCACGTGCTCGACATCGGCGAGGAAAACCGCCACTACGGGGATAAGTCGCCCTGGGGTTTCGGTTACGGTCACGTGATGTTCCTCAACATCCGCAATCTGGTACAGCCCATCAGCCGCGGACACACCCTGGCGGGGCAGATGGATCCCGACTACCCGCCCC
>JAQCJA010000024.1 GCA_027593305.1 bacterium | reverse complement strand
CGGCGGAGTCACCCTCCACCAGATAGATCTCGGTCTCTTCGCGGTCTCGGCTGGAGCAGTCGGCCAACTTTCCGGGCAACGAGGCGCCATCAAGCACGCCTTTGCGGCGTGTGAGGTCACGCGCCTTGCGGGCCGCGTCCCGAGCCCGGCCGGCTTCGATGATCTTGTTGATCACCCGCTTGGCCAGGTCCGGGTGTTCCTCCAGATACATGCTCAGGGCTTCTGATGTCAGGGACTGTACGAGGCCTTTTACGTCACTGTTGCCGAGTTTGGACTTTGTCTGACCTTCGAACTGCGGTTCCGGAAGTTTCACGCTGACCACAGCTGTCAGTCCCTCGCGGGCGTCTTCTCCGGACAGCGCAAATTTGACACCCTTGAGCAGGTCCTCCCGCGTTGCATAGCTGTTGATCGTCGTCGTCAGGGCAGCGCGGAAACCCACCAGATGTGTGCCGCCTTCTACGGTCTTGATGTTGTTGGCATACGTGAAGACGGACTCCTGGTACGAGTCATTGTACTGCATGGCGATTTCGACACTGACGTCGTCGCGGCTGCCTTCGAGGTAGATCGGATCCGCGTGCAGGCAATTGCGCCCCTCGTTCAGGAAGGAGACGAACTGCACCACACCCCCTTCGAACAGGTAGATGTCCGCTTTGCCTGAACGTTCGTCGGTGGCCCTGATCTCGAGGCCCTTGTTGAGAAAGGCCAGCTCCCGCAGACGATGGGAGATCAGTTCGGCGTCGAAGATGATGGTCTCGAAGATTTGAGCGTCCGGCATAAACCGAACGATCGTACCTGTGGTTTCGGCTTCGCCGATGATTTCCAGCTCGGTCTGCGGAATTCCTCGCGCATACCTCTGGCGGTAGACCTTGCCGTTCTGCCGCACCTCGACCTCGAGCCATTCCGACAGCGCGTTGACGACGGACCCGCCAACGCCGTGCAGTCCACCGGAGACCTGGTAGGCTTTCTTGTCGAATTTGCCACCTGCATGCAGCATGGTCATGACGACTTCTACGCCCGACTTGCCTTCGCCCTCATGCAGCGCGGTGGGGATGCCATGGCCGTCATCCTCGATGGTAACGGAGCCGTCGCTCTGGACGGTAACGTCGATGCGTTGGCAGCGGCCAGCCATGGCTTCGTCGACGCTGTTGTTGACGATTTCCTTGACCAGCTCATGGAGCCCGCTCTCACCCGTGTCACCGATATACATGGCCGGCCGCTTGCGAACCCCTTCCAGGCCCTTCAGTACCTGGATGGCGTCTGAGCCGTAGTTGTCCGGCTTCCGGTCGGTAGTTTCTGTCGTGCGGGGTTCAGTCACGTATGTGTTCCTCTTCCGTTATCGATCCACCGGGCCGCGTTCGGCCGTGGGGTTGACGAATATCAGGTCCCGTATGACGGTCCGTCCCAGAACGGCGTTGAGTCGCTGCAACAGCTGTCTTTTGGAAAAGCTCAGGTGTGTTCGCCAGACTCCGGACGGCACTGCCAACTCAAGTTTTCCACGATGCACCCTGATGGCGCGGGCACGTTCCGCCAGTCGGGGTCCTGCGATGTCTTCCCAGGCCAACAGTGCTTGTGCGTCACGCACCCGATCGGCAATGCCAAGATCCTGCAATACGCCGTCGATAAGTGCGCCAACAACTCGTGCTTGCTCATCGGTGACGGCCATACGCGGCAATGGCCCGGGACCCTTGGGGCGTGGCAGTGCAGTGTTCAATTGCTCAACTCGATGCGCTGGTAGTGAGCCGGAATCTCAGCACCCGGGTTTCGCGGCGCTGTCAGAATCACCTGATCGAAATCCTCTGCAAGGGTCAGCAATTGCTGCGCGCGCATCTCGTCGAGCTCAGAAAACACGTCATCAAAAAGCACTACAGGCTGATGCCCGCTGCGCGTCTGCAGGTAGCGTGACTCGGCCATTTTCCAGGACAAGAGAATGCTCTTCAGTTGGCCCTGGGAGCCGTACGTTTCTGCCGACTCGCCATCGAGCGTGAAACCAAAGGAGTCCCGGTGTGGGCCAGCCAGCGTGTAACCGGCCCGTTGTTCCTTTACCGGATCCGCGTGCAACTGATCCAGAAGTGTGGTGCGGAGTTCATCGGTGGACGGGATCGCTGCCAGCGTTGCAGGAAGTTCGGCATCCTGATATATGATCCCGGCCTGTTCGCGACCGGTTGAAAACCCGCTGTAGCTGCTTTTCAAAGTTGGTGCCAGTTCCACGAGTGCTTCCAGACGTGAGCGGCGGATGGCAGCCCCCGGCTCTGCCAGTTGGCTGGCCCAGACACCCGCTTCGGCGCTATCGGCACGTCTTTGGCCCAATTGGCGGAGGAGGTGGTTTCGTTGTGTCAACACGCGCCCGTAGCGCTGCAAGTTCTGCAGATAACTGCTGTACGCCTGGGAAATGAGAATGTCGAGCAAGCGTCGACGCTGAGCGCTGAACTGGAGCACCAGAGCTACGTCTTCTGGGGAAAAATGTACGGTGTTGAACTGGCTCACCAGTTCCGAGACCCGCTGCAGGGGCGCTCCGTCGAGGAAGACGCGCTTGCCCTCCTCAGCACTGTAGAACACACGTGCCTGGTGTTGCCGCTGCCCATCGTCCCACATACCGCGAATATCAAACCACGTGCCGTGGTGAGGGATGGCCTGCTGATCTCGTGCTCCCCGAATTGATTTGCCAAGTGACAGGTAGGAAATCGCTTCCAGAATGTTACTCTTCCCGCGGCCGTTGTCGCCGATGATCAGGACCCCGCCTGCCCCAAAATCGAGGTCGAGGTGGTCGAAATTGCGGAACGGTCGAAGGTGGATCTGGCAGATACGCACTCCTTACCGCGCCAACTGGCTCGACCGGGTCTCAGGCGCTCGGCCGCATCGGCATGAGCAGGTAGTAGGAATCTTCGCCGTCGAGTTGCTCGGCGGGGCGGACAACGGCGGCGGTAACAGAGTCACGCAGGTCGAGGATGACTTCCTCCGACCCCAGTTTGCGCAGGATTTCCATGAGGTAGTGCGCGTTGTAGGCGACCTCAATTTCATCCGAGCGATAGTCGGCTGGGATGACCTCGCGCGCCTCACCTCCGAGTTCCTGACTGGAGGTCGTCATCTCAACCATCGCCTCTTTCAGCTGCAGGCGAACCTGGTGTGTGTACGAACTGGAGAGGATGGAGACGCGGCGGAGAGCAGGCAGCAATTGGTCAACCGGAATGGTCATGCGCTTGTCATTGTCCCTGGGCACTACCTGGTCATAGTCGACGTAGGGGCCCTCGATCAGTCGCGACAGGAGTTGCGTATCGCCGATCTGGAACATGACCTGGCTCTCGCCGAGTACCACTTGTGTCAGGCTATCTGGATCTTCGAGCAACTTTGCCAGTTCGTGGCACGCCTGTGGAGGCAGAATCACCTCGGCAGAGCCTGGAATTCCCTGGCCGGAATCCCAGGTTTTGCGGAATTCCGCAAGACGACTTCCGTCGGTTGCGACCATAATCATCAACTCAGGCTCAATTCGCCAGAGTACTCCATTCAGTACCGGGCGGGTTTCGTCGCGGGATACGGCGAAACTCGTCTTTTCGATCATGGTACGTAACAAGGCACCGTCAAGACCGGATCCCTTGCCAAACGACAGGGTCAGACCCTCGAGGGTTTCTGGTATCTCAGGAAATTCATCTGGGGAAGTAGCAGACAGGGAATAGCGTCCTTCGCCGCTGGTGGGACCGAGGCGGCCTGACAGTACGACGCGGCCATCTTCCAGCGACAGGCTCAGAATCGCGGCTGGCCATTCCCTGATGATCCCTGCCAAAGTCTTTGCCGGCACCGTCAGGCGGCCGGGGACGTCAACGGCAGCCACGACCCGTGTGCGAATGGACAAATCCAAATCGGTGGCCGAAAGCGTCAGGTGATCCCCGTTGGCCTCCAGTAACACGTTGGCCAGGACCGGCTGTGCGGGTTTGGTGGCGACCGCGTCCAGAACGGTGTTCAGGCCGCGCCAGAGTTCATTTCGATCAAGGGTTAATTTCATAGGGAGTCCACCTGGATCTGGCGCACGTCTGACTGCTATGTTTCTGTGGCAGAGTCTGTTGGGGTGGGCTCACCAAAACGCCGGTGGGCCGCTGTCGAACTGGCAAAGCAAATGGCCACCGGGAGAGGTCTCCGGGTCAGTGCAGCGGGCGCCATCTCATCGCACGTGGCAGCCCTACCTAACCTTCCAATAATAGGTTTACAGGTATATCATGTCAAACGTTGCGCAGTCGGAGACCGGGCCTGCGGCGCGGTCTCCGGTCTGCCTTTATCCACAGCTGTACTGGTAGTGGTAGGTAACTTTCTCAGGAGCTTGAATTGGATACCAGTACTAGTAGTACTGTTGGTATGTGGACAAGTATGGATTATTGACTCATGACAATGAATAGAAGGATCTATTATTACTACAGTTAGGAACTCTAAAAAGGAAGCCGGATTGGCGCTATGGGCCGTGGACAGTCGAAGGGATTTCTGGGGTTGTCAACGGCTTTCAACAGGGCAGGGTTAGGATTGAGTTATCCACAGCACTATCAATAAACCTTACTTCGTGTTTCAACAAGTGTTCTGACGCGGTTGTGGATTGTTTTCCAGGGTGGCGTTCAGTGGGTTTTCTGCTGCTTGATTTCGTCGGAAAGGGTGGCGACGACGGCGGCGAATGCGGGGTCTTCTCGACATTTTCTGTCGACCGTCTGGACGGCGTGAACCACCGTGCTGTGATCGCGGTTGCCGAAGTGCAGGCCGATGACTTTGAGAGGGCTTTTTGTGTGACGTTTTGCCAGGTACATGGCAATCTGTCGAGGCGAGGACACATCCTGTTTTCGAGTCTTGCCGATGAGTAGTTCCGGGGTAAGATCAAAGTGATTGGCAACCAGTTTCTGGATGCCCTCAATGGATAGATTGGAGCGTTGCTGCGTGCTGCGTTCCTTGACGATTTTACGGGCGGCATCAATGCTCAATTCGGCCTGATTGACGGCACAGTAGGCCATAATGTGGTTCAACGCGCCCTCGAGCTCTCGTATGTTGGAACTGATGTAGTTGCCGAGGAAGGTTGCGACATCGTCCGGCAGGAGTATACCGTTGATTTCTGCCTTCTTCTGCAGGATGGCAATGCGGGTTTCAAGGTCCGGTGGCTCAATACTGGTAACCAGGCCCCACTGAAACCGGGAGATGAGGCGTTCCTCGAGACCTTCCAGTTCGCCGGGAGGGCTGTCGCAGGTCATAACGATCTGTTTGCCGCTCTGATGCAAGGCATTGAAGGTGTGAAAGAACTCGTTCTGAGTGTGTTCCCCACGAATCAGGAACTGAATATCATCGACGAGCAGAATGTCAGCGGAGCGGTATAGGCGTTGGAATTCTGAAGCATTCTGTTTGCGCAAGGACTCGATGAAGTCACTCATGAATTTTTCAGAGGGAACGTAGAGAACCTTGAGGCCTGTTTCGGCCGCCAACGCGTGGTGGCCGATGGCCTGCAGGAGATGGGTCTTGCCGAGGCCGACGCCACCATAGATCACCAGTGGATTGAACTGGGTCTTTCCTGGTGATTGCGCCACTGCTTGTGAGGCAGCATGGGCGAACCGGTTGCCCTCTCCTACAACAAACATCTCGAAGATATAACGCTGATTGAGCGGGACGTAGGAGAGGGGCCCATGGTTGGAACCAGCCACAGACTCGTCCAAAAGCGGACGAGACTGGGAACCAGCGGGGGCGGACTTGACGATCCGATCTGACGTTGCTGAGATCGGCTCTATGGCCGTTGCCTCAGGTCGCGTCATGGGCCCGGTGTCTTCGGCGACAACAAAGGTAACACGGGGTGAGAGTCGGGTTTCCTCGTCAACGACAGAGACGATCAGCGACAGATAGTTGCTCTCAACAAAATGGGCGAAGTATGAACTGGAGACTTCGATTTCGAGGAGATCGGAGTCGAACTGGCGGGCGGTAGTGGGCCGGAACCACGTGTTGAAACTCTGGGCGCGAACGCGCCGCTCGATGTTGAGCAGGCACTGAGCCCACAACTCTTGCGCATCCTGCGACATGATGTATCGACCGAGGGGAGTGGAGGTCGTAAAGATAGAATCAGGCGTCGCGAAACCATCACGGGACGGGGTGAGGGAAGGATGATGGCTACCCGTGTCTGAAGGGCGCGCTAGAGTATGAATCCTGCAGCAGGTCGTCAAGATGCCAGTGGCAGCCAGGTTGAGACAGGTGCAGGTACAATTGGATGCTGCACAGGAGGCTTGGATAAATTGACAGGTTTTAGAAAACAAACTACTTTCTTTGGTTTCAGTCCGGTCCATCAGCCGGATCTCCCCTGTTTACCACAGATAAGGTTCACATCCTGTGAAGCGTACCTACCAACCCAGTCGTCGACGCCGGAAGAACAAGCACGGATTCCGTAAGCGCATGCAGACTCCGGGTGGCCGCGCGGTGCTGAACCGCCGTCGCCGCCGCGGCCGTAAGCGCCTGGCCGTCTGATTCATCTGCGTCGCTCGTTCGCCGGAGATGTGGCATGTCGTGGACGAAGGGCCAACTTCTCTGGGTTCGCACAGGTCGTGAACCTGGTGGCGTTATCCTTGTCCTGCGCAAGCGGCTTGGTAAAGCGTTCCTACGCAATCGCCTGAAACGGCGTCTCAGGCATGTCTGCCGAGAGCTGAACCTACCGGCGACAGAGAGCCTTGTTGTGCTTGCACAGCAACAAGCAGCTTCCTGCTCGTTCCAGCGATTGCGGGTCGAGATGACGCAGCTGCTCGCCGGATTGGGGCAAAGCAAGGTCCTGCATTGACGGCTGTGCTCATCTGGTCCATTCGATTGTATCAAGTGGCGTTGTCGCCCTTATGGCCGGCACGATGCCGATTTGATCCAACCTGCTCTGATTACGCCTTAGAGGCGATCGGTCGGTATGGGCCTGCAAAAGGTCTGTGGCGCGCCTTGCTTCGTATCGGACGCTGTCATCCATTCGGTGGCAGCGGATTCGATCCTGTCGAATGACAACCTCCGGAGTAGCCCCTAGCTGATGGACGACAAGCGGACCCTCATCGCCTTCCTGCTCGTTGGTGTCATCTTTCTGGTGATGCCCTACTACTACGAGATCATGGGAATTTCTCAGCCTCAAGTTGTTCCTGATTCGGTCGCTCAAGCGCGCCGGGATTCCGTGGAAAGCGAGCAGGCAGCGAAGAAACAGCGGCGAGGTGCGCAAGTGGAGAGCAAGGCGCCGGCGGGTGTTTCTTCGACCCCCTGGAGGGCGGATCCGGGTACTGTGGCGGGTGAATCGGGCACGGTGTCGGGGACGGCGGAGCGGTTGGTGGAAATTGTTACTCCGCTGCAAAGGCTTGTTGTGTCCACCGCCGGCGGGGACCTGGTCAGCGTGCAGTTGCGGTCCTACGATCGGGCCCACGGTGGGCCGGTGGAGTTGCTGACCGAATCCGGTCAGGGTCTGGTCCTGACCCTCGAGTCTGAGACGGGACGGGGCGATATTCTGGATCTGGGTGATGTACACTTTGAGCCCGACAGGGAGAGTCTGGTCGTAGAGGCCGATGGAGAGGGCCAGTTGCGCCTGCGTGCGGATCTTGGCAATGGCCAGTCTGTGGTCAAGACGCTCACCGTGCACGGGACGGGGTACGGAATCGATGTGGGGATCACACTCCAGGGCTTCGATGAGGGAACTGTAGTATTTGCCCATTGGCTGGGTGGAATCGCCCTGGCCGAGCGGGATGCGGCGCAGGACCTGACGGTCATGAAGGCCTTGGCGTACCTGAATGAGAGCGTGATCGATCTTCAGGTTGATGAGGATGACGAGGCCGAGTTGCAGACCGAGCGCGGAGATGTTCGCTGGGCGGGCCTGCGCAACAAGTACTTCTCGGTCTTGTTGTCACCGACGATCGAGGCTCGTCATCGAGTTGTTTTGAAGGGTCGCCCGCTTGTCGATGAGCCTTTCCGGGACTACGAATTTGCCCTGGGTACACGCTGGGGAGATGTTGAGTCCGGGGAGTGGCAGGTGCTGCTCTACGCTGGCCCGCAAATGCTGGAGGAAGTTGCCAGCTATGGGCGGGACTTCGCTTTGGTCATGGATCTCGGTTTCCCGGTGATTCGCGACATTGCGAAGTTTCTGCTCCATGTGTTCGCCCTGGCTTACCAGTTCATCCCGAACTATGGCTGGGTTATCGTCGCCTTTGGTGTTGCGGTCAAGATTCTCGTCTATCCGTTGACACACAAATCATATGAATCTGCCGCGAAAATGCAGGAAGTGCAGCCCAAGCTGGCGGCGCTGAAAGAGAAATACAAGAACAACAACCAGAAGCTCAGCCAGGAGACGATGAAGCTCTACAAGGAGGAGGGTGTAAACCCCCTCGGAGGCTGCCTGCCGATGGTTTTCCAGATGCCCATCTTCTTCGCTCTCTATCAGGTTTTCTCCAGCGCCATACAGTTGCGGCAGGCGCCCTGGATGCTCTGGGTGACGGATCTGTCCTTGCCCGACGCGGTGGGCATTGCCGGCTTTGACCTGCACGTGCTGCCTTTGCTCATGTCAGGCGCGATGTTCTTCCAGTCGAAGATGACGATGAAGGACCCGAAGCAGGCCGCCCTGGTCTATCTGATGCCCGTCGTGATGGTGTTCATCATGTGGAGTTTCTCCTCCGGGCTGGTGCTCTACTGGACTGTTTTCAATGTGATGCAGATTGGCCAACAGGTGTTGACCAATCATTTGAAGCAGAAGAAGCTGGCAGGGGCTGCGGTTGCAGTGGTCCGCAAGTAGGCCGGCCTCGGCCCCTTCGCGATAGTATGGGCGCCGGCGCTAGCGCTACAATCATAGCAGTGAGCACGCCGCCCGGTCAGGGTGGCGTGGGGCTTATACGCATCAGCGGGCCTCAAGCCTTGCTGATCGGGCGACAGCTTTTTGTCGCCCGATCCGTGCTGGGGCGGCGAGTCCGGCACGTCACACTCGGGCGAGTGGTAGATGACGACGGGCGCCCCCTTGACGCAGCCCTGGCTTGGTTTCTGCAAGGTCCCTCTACTTATACAGGCGAAGACGTCGTCGAGATCAGCACCCACGGCAGCACGGCGGTCCTGGAGGCTGTTGTGGATCGTGGACTGCGTCTCGGCGCTCGGTTGGCGCAAGCGGGAGAGTTTACCCGCCGAGCCTTTCTCAATGGGCGTATGGACCTGCTACAGGCGGAGGCCGTCGCCGATGTGATTCAGGCTCAGAGTCTGGGGAGCCTGAAGACGGCATATGGGGTGCTTGGGGGGCAATTGAGCGCACGCGTGGGGCGGATGCGGGATGGATTGGTAGATGCCCTCGCGCGGCTGGAATCGGTGTTGGATTTTTCTGACGATGTCGCCGTGGAGGAGGTCGGCAATGTGGCGGTGGCCATCGCCGAGGTCATGGAGGGGGCAACGGCACTGATGGACTCCTTCAGGGGCGCGCGGTCGAGAATGGTCGGGTTCAGCGTCGTTCTGGTTGGGCGTCCCAATGCAGGCAAGTCGACACTGTTCAATAGTCTGCTCGGAGAAGATCGATCCATCGTTACCGATGTCCCTGGAACAACGCGAGACTGGGTCGAGGGGCGAGCGAACTGGGCGGGCGAGACGGTGCGGCTCATCGACACCGCCGGACTACGGGACACCAACGACCCCGTCGAGTCGGCAGGTGTTCGTAGGACCCAGTCGCAGATAGAGGCTGCCGACCTTGTGGTGCAGGTGATCGACTCGGCAACCGAGTTGTTCCAAGAGACAGAGTCAGTGTGCGGACCAATGACGAGGATTGTAAGAGTCTACACCAAGGGCGACATAGAGGGCACACACACCGGCCGGCAACAAGGAGATCTTGTTGTGTCGGCACACACAGGGCTGGGAATGGTCGAACTGCGCGAGGCCATCCTGCGAGAGCTGCCCCGCGGCGGTAGCACGGTCGACGGCGGACCGGTTCGCGAGAGACATAGAGACGCCCTGGCGGCGATTGTCGAGTCCACGCGACGGGCCCAGGGCGAAGTGCTGTCAGGCGGCCCGTGGGAACTGGCAGCCGCGGAACTGCAGAACAGTCTGCGGCACGTCGGACAACTCCTCGGAGAAGAAGTCGACGATGCCGTGCTGGATCGGATTTTCTCGGAGTTCTGCGTTGGGAAATAGGGATTGTTCCACGTGGAACACGGAAAGCAGACCAGCCCCCTTTTGTGTTGCCGATCGAATGTTCCACGTGGAACACTGTCCCCCGCCCGCCCTCGGGACTGATTGATTGTCAGGGGTGAATCATTTCCCTGGCGGGACCAGTGCCTCGGTAGAGGGCCAATTGCGTTGTTACGTCGCTCTGGTTCGGAAGTGGGCCCTAAAAGTCAATCTGGTGGCCCTGGAAGACCTGCCCGTGTTTATGGAGAGGCATGTCGCGCCCGCCCTTGGCCTTGTTTCCCTGATAAGGTCACTGCCCCATGCCCGTCTGTTGGATGTGGGCTCTGGCGTGGGACTGCCCGGCATTCCTCTTGCTGTCGCCTTGCCTGGGTCCTGCGTCATTCTCGTTGAGAGCAGGCGTCGCCGCGCCAACTTCCTGAAGCATGCGGTGCGGACGCTTGGTCTGGAAAACGCAAGCGTCGTATGTGCACGGGTAGAAGACTGGGAGGCGCCAGCCCCCGTCGACCTCGTCATGTCTCGCGCCGTAACGGGTCTGGGAGCCTTAGCGTCACTAACGTCCCACTGCCTGTCCCCCGCGGGCTTCCTGCTCGTCACAACAGGCCCAGACTCCAATCGGCGTACCCGCGGAATGCGTTCGCTTGTGAAGGTTCTTGGCACATCACAGCAACCAGCGCAGGCGCTCCTGGCCTATCCCAACCGGCTGCAATGAGAAGCCGTCAAACTTGTGGAAAGCGCTGTGGACGACGGATTCTCCGACGCACTTATCCACTGTCATCCACAGCCGATTTGTGGACAAATCGATGCGCCATCTGCCGACTCTATTTCACACGCCCCCTGTGCATTGGGAGTGAGATTCAAGGGTCATTCGCAGCCATTGTCCACAGCACCAAGACAAAAACGTGGACAACTCCTGAGTCCCTCGACCGCGCACGCTTCCTGGTGGACAACCTGCGACTTGCAGGGCGTAAACCCCGAACACTATATTCACAACCTGCCACTTTTCCAACCGGCCCTGCTCCCGTTTCGCACTCGCGGTTCCCCCAACCACCGGCCCGCCCACTTGTTGGTATCCCAACTTAAGTCGTTCGCCACAACAGTCCTGCGTCCCGTGGCGCAGTTGTTCATTCGCGTCGGATTCCGACCGGACTGGCTTACCCTGATTGGCCTGTCGCTGAATATGGTCGCGACAGCTTTCTTTGCCATGGCCGAACTGCGTTGGGGCGCGGCCATCATGCTCCTTGCCGGGATCTGTGACATCCTTGATGGGCAGGTAGCGAGAGAGGGCCGTAGTGAGACCAAATTCGGCGCCCTGTTGGATTCCACCACCGATCGCTACTCGGAGATCTTCCTTTATTTCGGCATCGGTGCCTACCTCGTGCGCGGCGGAGACTGGATGATCAGCGGGGTTCTCTTTTTCGCTCTGGCGGGCTCACTCATGGTGAGTTACGTCCGGGCTCGCGCCGAGGGCCTGGGTGAGGACTGCAAGGTTGGATTCATGCAACGGCCTGAGCGGTTGGTGGCACTTGCGGTGGGAGGCCTGGTTGGCCACGAGGGCCTCGTCTTCGTGCTCGTCGTTCTGGCCGTTACCACCAACTATACCGTCGTCGAACGCCTCGCCTACATTCGCAACAAGCTCAAAGCTGCGCCGGCTCAGGCCTCCGGACCGTAGATTCGCCCCCTGTACCTCTGCCCCCCGAGGCCAGCGCAGGCAGCAGCAGACTCCAGCAACCAGCGTCCCCGAATGGAAGCCGTCTCTCCCTGTCGCCTCTTGCACTCCAACCGGACGCGAGACATTCCGTGAAACCCTTGTTCATAGTCTTCGAGGGCATCGACGGCGCCGGCACAACAACCCAATGCCACTGTCTCTGTGCACAACTGCGAGCAGCAGGACACGACATCGTCCAAACGCGAGAACCCGGGGGTACGGAAGCGGGCGAGAAAATTCGGGCCCTGCTGTTGGATCCTGCGTTCGACTGTCTGGACAACCGCGCAGAGCTCCTTCTCTATGCCGCCAGCCGCAGGCAGCTCGTGGCGCAGATCATCCAGCCTGCACTACGGAGCCATAAGCCTGTCATAAGCGACAGATATACGTGTTCGTCACTGGCCTACCAGGGGATCGCCCGTGGACTCGGTCTGCCTCTGGTCCGTCAGGTAAACGATGTCGCCACTGCCGGTCTGCATGCCGATCTGACGATCTACCTCGATTTGGACGTCCAGACGGCGCTGGCAAGACGAAAGACACGCTCTGCCGGAGTGGAAGACCGAATAGAGAAGGCGGGCACTCGGTTCCAGGCCCGAGTGCGTGAGGCCTATCTGGAACTGGCACGGGAGAATCCCGCGCAGAGTCTCGTGCTCGACGCTGCCCAGACGGCTGAGACCGTCTCCATTCAGGTATATGACGCGCTGATCGAGCGCTTCCCGCAATTCCCCTATCGGATTTCAGTGTAAAATGACGGACATCACCGCGATGCCACGGAACAGGTGGCTTCTTCGCCCCTGGACATCCACTTTGGCGGTTCTTGCTCTCGCGCTTTTGGCACCTTTCTGCGCCGCTTATGCAGAGCACGACGACCGCTATGACGAGATCAATCGCAGCTGGGACCGGTTCGGTTCTGTTTATCGCCGGGTGGTAGAGAACTACTACGCCCCTGTGGACCACGGCAAAATCATGAGGGCCGCCATTGAGGGCATGCTTCGGCAGCTGGATGCCTACAGTCAATTCTATGATGAAGAGGCCCTCCGCCAATTGCGCCAGGACACTACGGGTAAGTTCGCCGGGCTCGGCATCACGGTGGGTGTCATGGATCAGCATCCCGTAGTGATCGCCCCCATCGAAGGCACACCAGCGGCGCGGTCTGGCATCCTGCCCGGCGATCTGATTGTGGCGATTGAGGGCCGTGACACATATGGCATGACGCTGGATGCGGTAGTGGACGAACTGCGCGGTGACCCGGGCACCGCCGTCCGCATCACCCTGGATCGACCGGGTGTCTTGGACAACTGGGATGCTGTGATCGTGCGTGAGGTCATCAAGATCAAGAGTGTCGCCGTTGTTGATGAATTGCTTCCTGGTATCGGCTATATCAGCATGCGCCAGACACGCTTTTCCGAAGACACATCAGCTGAGATGGAAGCCGGCATCGAACAACTCCTGGCTCGGGGTGTGACGGGCCTGATCCTCGACCTTCGTGGCAATCCAGGGGGTCTGCTGAGTCAGGCTGAGGAGGTAGCAGATCTCTTTCTGCCCAGGGGTGCCCCCATCGTGTCCGTTCGTGAACGAGCCGGCCGCAACCAGGAGACCCGGGTTTCACAAAGACGTCCCCCCGCCGAGAGTGTCCCGATGGTTGTGTTGATCGATGGAGGCAGCGCCAGCGCCTCCGAGATTGTCGCGGGGGCCATCCAGGACAACGATCGGGGCCTGGTGCTCGGCACGACCTCCTTCGGCAAGGGATCTGTGCAAACGATCTTTGATCTGCGCGAGGAGAATAGGTCGGCGCTCAAGCTGACAACCGCCCTCTACCACACCCCCAGTGGGCGCAGCATTCACCGCGAGTCTCTTGCAGCCACCCCCGATCCGGCTACGCAGATCGCCTTCGGTGACATCCGGGTACCGGCAGGACAACTGTTCTCTCTGTTGTTCCAGGCGACCGATGAAGAATCCGCTGCTGACCAACTTCGGGCCCGCTTCGATTTCGACTCGGCCCTCGCCAGCCAGGTGCTGGCAACGCCATTGCGCAGTCTTGTCGGCAACTCACGGGCCGGCTCCACCAAGCCGGATCTCGCGGACACAGCCTCAACCGGAGAACCTGAATCCTACCACACCGAAGACGGACGAACCGTATACGGGGGCGGGGGCATAACCCCTGATGTCATCGTGGAAGCGGACACTCCACCAGATCTTGTGCTCAGCCTGTACCGCCATCGCGTGTTCTTTGACTTCATCGTCGAATACGTAGGCACCGAGAGTCCGGAGGCTGTCGGCATGGAGGTAGACGACCAGATGCTGTTGGCCTTCCAGACATATCTGCCAAACTCCGCCGCAGCCCGAGCCAGACAGGAACGGTCGGCGCTGGAACTACGTTCCCTGCGCGAATTTGCCACTCAGTCCGGCTGGGATGCTGCTCTCATGGCCCACATTGACTCTCTGGACGCATCCGTAGGCAGAGCCACCGAAGCCCTGCAGCTGAATCCAGAAATGCTGCCCTATGTCCGTGCCGGTCTGCGACGCGAACTGTCCCTGCGTGTGGAAGGTCGACGGGCAAGCCTGCTCGTTGACCTCGACACCGACCCGCAGGTGATGGAGGCGGTCTCTCTCCTGCGCGACGCAGCGCGTTTCCAGCAATTGCTCCACTCGGGCGCCGCCCGCGCCAATTGAATTACGACTCCGTCCTGCTTGCCCCCGCCTTCTGCAGGCCGTATCCTAGCTGCCACACGAACTTACAAACATCAAATCGCTTGGCGCCGACCGCACGCCAGGAGTCGCAATGGTTTACGGGCCCTCGGTCGCCGCCAGCCAAGTACAGACACACCGGGTACGACAGAGGTACGACCCCGGCCACGGACCCCAAACAAGATGCCCGCACGGCGGGCCGGGCCCGTAACACGCGGAGATTGTGCAAGCTGCCGCATCCGGGCGGCCGCACGCACAGCAGTCCCGCAGTTCACTTCCTGCACGACGGACCCATCCGTCGGTGGACCGCGAAAACAAGGGACCCGTCCCGTGCCAGGGACGCCAAGGCCAACACAGCGGCCGGTCTCTCTCACGCCGCTCACAAGCAGGCCGGTGTGCTCTCCGCAGTTGTGGCTGGATCGGACAATTGACAATCCCTGCGTGTCTCCACGCGACCTTTCCCAACGGGACGGACGCATCACGGAGATTATTCCACGCATGAAAACCGAAATCTATATCAACCAGGGGATCCACGAATCCCGCATCGCCATCGTTGAAGACGGCAGCCTCGCAGAGATCTGGGTGGAACGACCTGAATCCGAAAGGATGGTCGGTGACATCTACCTGGGCAAAGTCAACGCCGTACTCCCGAGCCTGCAGGCCGCGTTCGTCGATATCGGACTCGAGCGCACGGCTTTTCTTCAGGTGCGCGACATGGTCGAGGCCGAAAACGAGGATGATGACGGCAACAATGGCCGCCGCAACGGCCGCCGGCCAAGACAGTATCCGCCGATCCAGGATCTGGTGAAGAAGGGACAGGAAATTCTGGTCCAGATCACCAAGGAACCTATCAGCACCAAGGGCGCCCGTATCACCACCCAGATTGCCCTCGCCGGTCGCTTCGTCGTACTCATGCCAGCGGGTGATTGGGTGGGAGTGTCGCGTAAGATCAGCAGCTGGAACGAACGCCGCCGCCTTCGAGATGTGGTCCGCAAGCTGACCCCGGAGGGCTACTCCTGCATTGTTCGCACCGAAGGTCGGGGTCAGCAGGAAAAGGGCTTCCGCAAGGATATCAAGCAGTTGCACCGCACGCATCGACGCATGTTGAAGAAAGCCAAGCGCGCCAGCGCGCCGGCTCTGGTCCACCAGGAATTGGGCATGACCTCAAGCGTCATCCGCGACGTCTTTACCGACAACGTAGATCATCTGGTCGTAGACTCACGAGAGCTCTACAACGAGATCCAGGATTACCTGAAGAGCGTCTCGCCCGGTCTGCGCAACCGCGTCGACTTCCATCGCGACAAGAAACCGATTTTCGATCACTACAAGCTGGAAAAAGAACTGGAAAAGGTGACAGACCGCGAAGTGTGGATGCGGCGCGGCGGCTCCCTCGTCATCGACCACGCCGAGGCGGGCACCTTCATCGACGTCAACTCCGCGCGCAATACCGGCAAGCGGGATCAGGAAGAGAGTATCCTGCACACCAATCTTGAGGCGGCTCAGGAAGTCGCCCGCCAGCTTCGCCTGCGCGACATCGGCGGCATCATCGTAATCGATTTCATTGATATGCACGATGAACGAAACCGGCGCAAACTGGTAGAAGCCATGATCGAAGAGACCCGCCACGACCGCGCCAAGGTCTCCATCAGTCCTCAGGTCTCAGAATTCGGCCTCGTGGAGATGACCCGCCAGAGAGTCCGCCCGAATCTCCTGCACACACACTCCGAGCCCTGCCCCACGTGCTTTGGAACTGGCCGCGTACTCGGTCCAGACACCACCATAACGAAGATCGAGAGATGGTTGCGACGCGCCTATGCGGGCAACGGCGATCGCCGCTTCCGCCTGCAGGTGCACCCGGAGGTCGCCGCCTTCATGCGCGCCGACAAAGGCACCCGCCTGAAGGATATGCGCAAAGCCACCAAGGCCCGTGTCGACATCGAGGAAGACACAGCCATCCCGAAGCAGGATTACCGCTTCATCTCCGTCCGCAGGGACCTCGACGTCACCGCCGAATTCCGCGGTTGAAGGCCGCCGGATCTGGCGTTGACAGAATTATCAGGCCTAGCTACCTTTGTCAATTCGCTCCGGATGCCTGCTCAGGGAACCGGCTGCCACCACCACACGAAGAGAAGAACAGGCGGCCGATATGTACGCCGTAGTCGATATCGCCGGCCAGCAGTTCCAGGTCAAAGAGGGCAGCGTCCTTCGAGTACCCCGACTGGCCTGGGAAGAAGGCGCCAAAAAGACATTCTCTGACGTCCTGCTCGTCAGATCCGAAACCGCAACCATGGTGGGTAGCCCCCACGTGGCGGGTGCTTCCGTTGAGGCGACCGTCGTCGGGCACGTCCGTGGCGAAAAAATCATCATTTTCAAGATGAAGAAGCGCAAGAACTACCGCCGTCGGAACGGTCACCGCCAGGATTACACCGAAATCAAAATCGACGGCATCGTCGCTCCCAACTAGACTACCGCGCTAGGGACAACCAGCTATGGCACACAAAAAAGGCGTCGGCAGTTCCCGCAACGGCCGCGACAGCAACTCACAGCGGCTCGGGATGAAAGCTGCCGGTGGGCAGATCGTGAAGGCAGGAACCATCATCATCCGCCAGCGCGGCACAGTGATCCACCCCGGTGTCAACGTCAAAAAAGGCAGTGATGACACGCTGTTCGCCACAGCGGCTGGTCGTGTCGTCTTCTCGGTAACCGGACGCAAGCGCAAGAACGTCAGCATCGAGCCTGTCGCCGCCTGACGGTCGTACAGATTCGGTCGTTCTGCTCCACAACAGAAAACGCCGCCAGGTATTCCGGACCTGGCGGCGTTTCTCGTTCTGAGGCGTTTCTCGTTCCACTGTCCCGTTCTACTGCAGAATCCCTTCCAGAGGCGGGCGCGACGGCAGCACCAACGCGGTTATGCCTCCGTGATCACCGGACTCAAGCCGCTGGACAGCACCTGTGCCCGCAGATACTCGCGGTTGAGGAAAGCGATGTGTTCCACCGAGATCTCTTTGGGACAGACTGCCTCACACTCGAACTCGTTCGTGCAGTGCCCAAAACCCTCGTCGTCCATCGCTTTCAGCATGGCGACGGTCCGTTCGCGGCGCTCGGGTTGGCCCTGCGGGAGAATGTTGAGGTGTTTCACCTTCGCTGCCACAAACAGCATGGCAGAGGCATTCTTGCACGTCGCAACACAGGCTCCACAGCCAATACACGCGGCCGCATCAAAAGCCTCTTCGGCTTGCGCCTGAGAGATCAGGGCGGAATTGGCATCCGTTGCTGAGCCGGTGTTGGTCGAATTGTAACCGCCTGCGCCAATGATCCGATCAAAGGCGGCACGGTCGACGATCAAATCGCGCACCACGGGAAACGCCTTGGCTCGCCATGGCTCGATGGTAATCGTGGCACCATCTGAGAAACTGCGCATATAGACCTGACAGGTGGTTACACCCCGTCCCGGCCCGTGAGGCACACCATCAATCACCAGACTGCAGGCACCACAGATTCCTTCGCGACAGTCCGAGTCGAACGCGATGGGTTCGTCGCCGGCGCGTTGCAGATCCTCGTTGACCACGTCCAGCATTTCCAGAAAGGACATATCCGGTGTCAGTCGCCCGGCCTCGTATTCGACGAAGCCGCCCTTGTCCCCTGAGTGTTTTTGCCGCCACACCCGCAGCCGCACCGACATCAGGTTTACCCGCCGCTCCCCAACATGACGTGCTGCGGCACCACCATGGCCGGCGCCTTCGTGCGCAGCGCCGCGCTGACTGCCGCAGCCGACATGGGTACTGTCGCTCACTTGTAGCTCCTTTGGGTCAGGGCCACATTCTGAAACGCAAGGGCCTCTTTGTGCAGGATCGGTTTCTCTCCGGGGCCGGTGAATTCCCAGGCCGAGACATGAGCGAAGTTCTCATCGTCGCGCTTCGCCTCGCCTTCGTCGGTCTGGTGCTCCTCGCGGAAATGCCCCCCGCACGACTCATCACGCGCCAGTGCGTCGTGTATCATCGTGTCTGCGAACTCCATGAAGTCGGCAACACGACCGGCACGTTCCAGGGCCTGGTTCAACTCCCCTGTCGAGCCGCGCACCGTCACATTCTGCCAGAACTCCTGGCGAATCTCCCGGACGCGCTCCAGCGCCTGCGTCAACCCCGCCGCCGTTCGCGCCATGCCGCAATGATCCCATAACAACAATCCGAGTTGCCGGTGGAAATCATCGACCGTGCGTTTGCCCTGCACCGCCAACAGGGCATCGAGGCGGCCCGTGGCTTCCTTCTCAGCATCAACAAAGGCCGGATGAGAGATATTGATGTCGGCCAACAGAGTGCCGGCGATGTAGCCCCCCAAGGTGTACGGAATCACGAAGTAACCGTCGGAAAGGCCCTGCATCAACGCCGAGGCGCCCAACCGGTTCGCCCCGTGGTCAGAGAAGTTGGCCTCACCAAGGACAAACAGGCCCGGGAGATTGCTCATCAAGTTGTAGTCCACCCACAGTCCCCCCATGGTATAATGCACCGCGGGGTATATGCGCATGGGCGATTTGTATGGATTCTCATTGGTGATCTCTTCGTACATCTGAAACAGGTTGCCATACTTCTGCCGGATCAGCGCCTCGCCGTCACGTCGAATGGCATCCGCAAAGTCGAGATACACCGCTCGGCCCGTGGAGCCGACGCCGCGCCCCTCATCACAGGCTTGCTTTGCGGCCCGTGAAGCAACATCCCGCGGCACGAGGTTGCCGAAACTGGGGTAGCGCCTTTCGAGATAGTAGTCACGCTCCCCTTCAGGGATCTGTTCCGGTGCTCGCGGATCTCCGGGTGCTGATGGTACCCAGACGCGGCCGTCATTGCGCAGACTCTCGCTCATCAATGTGAGCTTCGCCTGGAAGCCGCCGGCCACCGGAATGCAGGTTGGGTGAATCTGGGTGTAGCAGGGGTTGGCGAAGTAGGCACCACGTCTGTGGGCCCGCCACGAGGCCGTGACATTGGAGCCCTTGGCATTGGTCGACAGGAAGAATGCGTTGCCGTAGCCACCCGTACACACCAATACGGCATCTGCGACGTGGGACGCCATCTTCCCAGTCGTCAGGTCGCGCGTGACGATGCCCCGTGCAACGCCTTCAACCACGACGAGCTCGAGCATCTCGTGGCGTGCGTACAGCTCCACTTTGCCAGCGTGCACCTGGCGCATCAAGGACCCATAGGCACCGAGCAGCAACTGCTGACCGGTCTGCCCGCGAGCGTAGAACGTGCGCGACACCTGCGCGCCACCGAAGGACCGATTGGCCAGTGTGCCGCCGTACTCGCGCGCGAAGGGCACACCCTGGGCGACGCATTGATCGAT
>JAQCJA010000571.1 GCA_027593305.1 bacterium | reverse complement strand
GACTTCCCGGATTTCTTCAGCTTTGCCGCGGCTTTCTGGACCGACGATCCCCTCCACGATCTCAATGGCGACGGTTTTATCAACTTCGCCGATCTGTTCATCTTTGCCGACTATTTCGGTGCGAAGGTGCCGCTTTTCAAGCTGCTGGCGATGGCCGAGGAGTATCTCGGTCTGCCGCTGACGCCGGCCCTCGCGCAGAACTACCCGAACCCTTTCAACTCGAGCACAACGATTCCCTTCGCCTTGCCCGCAGATGGCCAGGTGCGGCTGGAGATCTTTGATGTCCTCGGACAGCGGATCCGGACACTGGCGGCCCAGGATGTGCAGGCAGGTCTGCATCATGTCACCTGGGATGGCACGGATGGCGCCGGACGTCACGTCGCCGGTGGCCCCTACTTCCTGCGATTGTCGGTTGAGTTTGACGGCGGGGTTCCCGCCTTCTCTGCCGTACGCAAGTTGCTGTTGACCGAATAGCCAGCTGCCGTCGGTACATACGAACGGGCCGTCACCCCGCGACAGGGTGCCGGCCCATTTGTGTGTACGAGGTTCTGGATCAGTCGCGATCGACCTGAAGCAGCACGGAGGTGAGGTAGCGACCCTCAGGAAATGCCGGGTCCACAGGGTGGTCGGCTGGATGGTGCGTACGGGCAAGCAAACGCACATGCACGCGGGCGCCGGAGGCGGATCGACGGATGATCTGAAAGAAGTCCTCATCGGAAATACGGGTCGAGCAGGACGAGGCCAGCAGATAGCCTCCATCCTCCACCAGGCGCATGGCGTTGCGGTTGAGTTTGGTGTAGACCCCCATGGCGCTCTTCACGTCCCGGCTCTTGCGCACAAGGGACGGCGGATCAACCACGACGACACCATAGCGGCGAACATTCGATTCAGCGGCGTCATCGAGCCAGGCGAAGGCGTCGGCGGCGATGGCTCGGGATGGCGCGTCACCATTGGCCGCGACATTGCGCCGCGCCAGACTCAGAGCGCCGTGGGCGATGTCCACGTCGAGAGTGGAAGTGGCGCCACCACGCATGGCGTGCGCGGAAAACCCCCCGGAAAAGGCGAAACAGTTCAGCACCGAGCGCCCCGCCGAGATACGACCAAGCAACAACCGATTGTCCCGTTGATCGATGAAGAATCCCGTCTTCTGCCCCTGGCGGACGTCGACGAGCAGTTGCACGTCGCCTTCATGGAATTCGATCAATTCCGGTGGTTCATCGCCGGCAATGGGGCCGGTGGGCCGATTCTGCAGCCCTTCGGCACGGCGTGTGCCGACATCGCTGCGTTCGAACAGGCCCCTGGGGCTGACGATGTCGAGCAGCGCGGCAACAATCGGTTCACGCAGGGCTTCCATCCCCGCAGTATGCAACTGCAGCACAAGCCAGCCGGCATAGTCGTCCACGATCAGGCCGGGCAGACCGTCGCTCTCGCCGTGTACGAGGCGGCGGGCATTGCTGGTCTGCAACAAGGGGTTGTTCACGCGCAGGTCAACGGCACGTCTGATGCGGGAGTGAATGAAGCCTGCATCGATCGCCTGGCCCCCCTGACGCGTGAGAATGCGCACCACGATCTCGGCACCGGGGTTACAGGTGCCCCGGGCAATGAATCGTCCTGCATCATTGTGCACGTCAACGATGGAGCCGCGTCCAGCGTTGGGGTCGCGGTGCCCGACGGCGCCACTGAAGACCCAGGGATGCCCCTTGATCAGCAGTCGCTCGGCGTTCGGCCGCAGTCGAATCTGTGGGTAGCCGCTCACAGTGAGAGTCCGTATCGGTTGGAGAGGAGAAACAGGCCGTCAGGGACGGCTGGAGAACAGAGAAGGTACGACTCGCGTCGTGGTGTGTGGAAAAGTGGCATCAGAGGAGCTTTTTCATCAGGGTGTTGCCGGTGTCGATGCAGCACAGCGGAAGCCTACGTCAGGGGCGCCGCGCAGGGCATTGCGGAAGCCCCGTGCGGTGACGCGCAGATCCTCGGCGGGGGAGGCCAAACTGCCCCCCCGAACGACCTTGTAATCACCCTGCTGCGGGCCCTGGGGATTGATTTCGGGGCTGCGGGCGTAGTACTGCGGATCATACCAGTCAGCGACCCACTCGGCGACATTGCCGGCCAGTTGCAGAGCCCCCTGCCGGGCGGCACGCTCCCATTCTGCCTCCGTCGGCAGGCGTTTGCCCACCCAGCCGCAATAGGCGTCGGCATCATGCCAACTGACGTCCGTCGCCGGCAGGTCGGCATGGTCGGGCAGCGACGCCTTCCGTCCCTGCGTCTCGAGCCAGGCGAAAAATGCCGCTTGCGAAACTTCGGTCCGATCGATGCGGTACGCGTCGAGCTGCACCGAGTGTACCGGGCCTTCCTCGGCGTAGCCAGCGGCCCCCATCGTAAAGGGGCCGGCCGGCACGGAAACGTCGTCAGCAGGTAGGCTTGCCAGCGCCATGATCAGCAGGCGCTGCGTACAGGCGCGCACAGTGGGCCCGAAGTGGACACCCTGGGCCGGCACGGGGGTCTCCTCGGCCCGCAGGATCCTGCCGGTGGCAACATCAACCACCCGCAGAGCCAACCGGTACTCGCCGCTACCGCTGCGGGCGGCCTGACCAAAGATCAGGAGTTGGACATTGCTGCTGACGCCGATCTCGACAGCGTCGTCCGGGTGCGTGATTCCGGACTGCTGGAAGCTTATCTCTTCGATGAGCGTGGCCAGGCGCGACCGCTCGATGAGGGTGGTCCGGCCCTGTCGGGCCAGTTCCTGTTCGACAATCCCGTGAGCTGCCGAAGCGATCCCCCTGGCTCCGTACCCCTCAGAGTCGAAATCGGCGACACCAACGGCAACAGGGCTCGCAGATGTTGGCGGGGTGCCACCGGTGTGGCCGGCAGCCCAACTGCTGCCGGCCCAGACGATTGTGAGCAACAGAGCAAGGCGGCGTGGCGAACGGTTCATGATGGATGCGTCCCGGACAGAGGAGGCGGAGGTCGGACTCGGCAGACGCCTCAGTGCAGGTGGCGTTTCGCCTGCGTGGCAGCAAGTGGCAGCAGATCGACGTCGTTGACACAGAACACACGGAAAATCTTGGCCTGGTCCTCGAAATTTTCCACCAGAGTATCGCGCAGACGGGATACTTCCGGGTCGTCAAAACTCAACGGTTGTGGCTTGTCGCTGGGTACATCGGCCCCGTAGAACACCTTCAAGTCGACCTCGGGGCTCTTGTCAAAGCGGGGAATGTCGATCAGGATCTCGTCGCCTGTGCACTGTCGCCCCAGTTGTCTGGCAAAGTTCTGGCTCAGTTCGATC
>JAQCJA010000570.1 GCA_027593305.1 bacterium | reverse complement strand
GCCCACTGCGACAAAGCTCATCAGGTCGGGGCGGTACCACTTGTCGTAGAAGCCACGCAGTTCCTCATGCCGGAACGTATCCAGTACCGCCTTCTGCCCGATGGGAAGCCGCCGGGCATACTTGGACGCGGTGAAAAGCGTCGGCCACTGCTTGTGCAGCATGCGCGTATCGGCCCCCTGGCCGCGGCGCCACTCCTCGATGACGACGCCCCGTTCCTTGTCGATCTCCAGGTCGTCAAAACTCACGCCGTGCGCCCAGTCCTCGAAGATCTGCAGGGCCGTCTCCATAATCTGCGTCGAGTCCGTGGGTACGCTGAGTTTGTATACAGTCTCATCGAAACTGGTGTGGGCGTTGAGGTCGGCGCCAAAACGCAGGCCCACCCGTTCGAGATAGTCCTGCAGTTCGTGCTTGGCGAAGTGGCGCGTGCCATTGAAGGCCATATGCTCGACGAAGTGCGCCAGGCCCTGCTCCTGATCGGTCTCCAGGATCGATCCCACGTCCAGAGCCAGGCGCAACTCCGCGCGCTTCTCCGGCTTGGAATTTGCCCGGATGACATAGCGCATGCCGTTGTCGAGGACACCGGTCATCACGGCAGGATCGACGGCGAGCTGGCGATCTCCGTCGCCGGCATCTGCCGGCGGCCCGCCCGTTTCCGGCATCGCTCTTGGGGCCCTGGTTGCACAGCCGCACAGGCCCGCAACGAGCAGGATGAAGGAGAATCCGCAGAGACGTAGAAGATGTGACCGCATGAAGCATTCCTTTGCTGGCCCGGGACGGGTCGTCGACGGCAAGCCCCTAAGCTGGTCATCTATCTGGCGCAGAGCAATGCGAAAGGCTTCATTGTTGCGCCATATCACTGTTGCGCCATATCACTGTTGCGCCATAATCGACGCAGCCGGTTCGCTGCCATCACGTCCGGATGTGAGCCGACTCTTTCCCTTCAGCTAAGGACACCGCGTGATTGTCCCGTACCTGCAGACGTCCGCCGCCACAGGGTGCCACCGATGAGCGCGGGGCCGGCCATGCTGCGGCGACGTCGATTCGGCCGCACGGCCATGACGCCATCGGCACTCGGTCTTGGCTGTGCCTTCTTTGGTGGCGGGCAGAGTTCGGACGCAGAAACGATCACCGGCGTACGGCGAGCGATCGAACTGGGCATCAATTACGTTGACACATCACCCGGATACGAGCAGAGCGAGCGGCGTGTCGGTCTTGCCCTGGCCGACGGTTGGCGCGACCGGGTGTATCTGCAGACGAAGGCAGGTACCCACCCGGAACGACGTGGCGATTATTCGGCTCAGGCGACCCGCTGGAGTGTGCAGAACTCGCTGCAGCTGTTGGGGACGGACTACCTCGACTCGGTCCTGATCCACGACCCGTCTGACATCGAACAGCCGCTGGCGCCCGATCACGCCCTGGACGAACTGCTACGGCTCAAGGAACAAGGTATCGTCCGGCACGTCGGGCTTGGGGTACGCAGTCATGCTTTCCATCGACGCGCCATGGCAACAGGGCAGATCGACATTGTCCTGACATACCTCGACTACAATCTGGTCGTGCAGTCTGCGGCAGAGGGAATCTTTCTGGACGCGCGGCGTCATGGTGTTGCGGTGATTCTCGCCAGTGTATTCGGCATGGGTCTGCTCACAGGACTGGAACCGGACGAAGAGGACGAACGGCGGAAATTCCCCTCCCGGCAGGGCGAGCCCGTGGCGCATCGAATGTGGGATTGGTGCCGGCAACATGGGGTGAATCTGCGCCATCTGGCCATGCAGTTCTGCCTGGCCGCCCCGGTGGAGAGCATCGCCATGGCAGGCCCATGTAATCAACAGCAGGTGGAGGAGGCCGTCGATGCAGCCACGGCCATCGTCCCTGACGAGATCTGGGAGGCCTTCGAGGCCGAGTTTGGCGTGCGCTAGACTCGGGAAGCGCTGATGAGGTACGTCACCAGCACCAGCAGATTGATCACCATCGGCAGGAAGATGCTGACAGCCGCCGCTTTGGCCCAGGAGAAAGTTTCGTTGTCCATGCCCCATCTCGCTCTTTGCTCGGCACAACTGGCTGGTTACGCTCTAGCTATCGGCACGTGCGGACATTCCTTGAGTCGGCGCCCGTGATCACATCAGACCCCCACCGTATCGGCGTCTTCGCCGCCATGCCCATAGCGGCAACCATCATCGACGCCGACGGCACCATCATCGACGTCAATGACGCCTTCATCAAACTGGCACGGCGCTTCGATATCTCCCTGCGTCGCGAGGATCGGGTCGGTCGGCCGCTATGGGAATTCGCTGGCGAAAACGATCCGCAACTGGGCCGGCAGGCGATCCTCGACTTTCTTGCCGGTGGCGATCCGGAACAGTGGCGGCGCGTCGAACATGATGGGCGCGGGCGCCAGGGGCTGCACGATATGCAGTTGCTGGCCCTGCGTGATGCCGAAGGCCAGGTCATTGGCGCCCTGATTGTGCGTCAGGAGGTGACCGAAGCCGTCGAGCAGGCGCGTCAACTCGAGCAATCCCTGCAACTGCTGGCGACCTTTCGCACCATCGGGCACCTGGTGCTGGCCTCTCTGGATCTGGAGGTGATTCTCGAGACGATCGCCCGCGAGATCGTCAAGGCAGGGATCTTCCGCAGCGTGACGCTGTCTCTCGTGGACGAAGAGAGCCACTCGGTTGAGGTCGTCCGCTCCTTCGTGCATGAACTCAGCAGCGAGGGTGAAGTCGTGGCGGGCTCGGCGCTGCGTGCCTCCGCCAATGTTGTCGGCTTACGCTACGATCTCGATGACCCGAACATCATGGCGGAGGTCGCCAGGACGGGTGAACTCATCGTCACCACGGGAGACGATCCGCGGTTTGATACCCGCGTGAAGATTGCCACGGAGCGGGAACGAGTCTGTTACTTCATTCCGGTCAAACGCGGCCCTCGTGTTGTCGCCGTCCTGTCCACAGGCAGTCTGCCCGAGATGCGGGCCACGGTTGAGCAGCGGATCCAGGCCATGGGGCCTGTGCTCGACCAGGTGGCCGTCGCCATCGAGCACGCGCGGCTGTATCGTGAGACCCAGCGCCGGGAACACGAGGCCCGCATCGGCCTCGCCGTCCAGGAAGTGCGCACCGAGATCCTGCAGATGCAGAGGGAAGAGGACTGGAGTCGCGTCGTACGATCGCTGCGGCTGAAACTGCGCGCCTTCCTCGACTACAGTGCCTGCGGCATCAACCTGGTCACTGGCGGCAGGATGCACTCCTTCAGCTCAGGCCACGGTGTCAGCGACGAAGTCAGAGATCGTGAGTTGCAGAA
>JAQCJA010000569.1 GCA_027593305.1 bacterium | reverse complement strand
CCTGCATCTGCACCAGATCGAAGATGGCGACCCCCGTCGTCTCGGAACCTGTACCCGCCGTCGTCGGGATCGCGATCAATGGCTTGAGGGGTCCGGGGACCGGCAGTCCCTTGCCAATGGGGGCGTTCACATAGTCGAGAAAGTCAGCCGGCGGATGGCTGGCGTAGAGATTGGCCGCTTTCGCCGTGTCCATGCTGGAGCCGCCACCCACGGCAATGTAGCCATCGTACCGGCCTTCTGTGGCGACCCGGATCGCGTCTTTGAAAGAGGCATCCGTGGGTTCGACGCGCACGCCCGTATAGAGATCATGGACAACACCGGCGTCCTCCAGTGATTGCCGTACACGCGCCACAGGTTCCAGTTCAGCCAGGTTGGCGTCGGTGACGACGAGCACCCGATGCAGGGCCATATCCGCCGCATCCATGCCGACTTCAGCGGTGATGCCGGTGCCAAAACGAATGGCGGAAGCGGCCATTTCAAAAGCGGTGTCGCGTTCCAACAGCGGTCTCGTTTCAGCTGGAGAAATGCCTGTCACGCCCCAGCGGGACGTCCCGCTGGGGCGTGGTCTTGCTGGCGCAGATCAATCGGTGATCGGGCCGGGAACCCTGCTGAAGTCACGGAAGAAGCGGGCCACCTCGGCGACGGCGATGTCGAGCAACTTTGTACCCAGCTCGGCTGTGGCCAACGCCGGATTGTCCGTGTGCCCCGGGCCCTTGCCCCAGGCACCGTGGGTCTGCACAACGGCGCCTGTGAGATTCACATCAAGGCCCGAGTCCTCACCCTCCATATCGGTGACGGCGGCACGGGCCTTCTCATCGACCCAGTCGGGGCGCAGCGACAGAATGGCGGATGTCTCGAAATGGCCGGCATGCCCGGGGATTCGCGGCGCCGGCAGCAGCCGGGCCTTCACCATGGCGGGTTTGGCGATATCCCAGTAGTTGGCGGAGGCGATGGTCGCCGGAAAACCCAGCCGATTGACCAGGTCCTGGCTGGCCATGCCGACCAGATCCTTGTTGCCCCCGTGACCGTTGAGCACGACCAGGTGGCGGAACCCGGTGCGCACCAGGCCTTCGAGGACCTCGAGCACAACGCCGGCAAACGTTGCGCTCGTCAGTGAAATGGTCCCGCCAAACGGATAGTGATGATGTGAACTGCCAAAGGCCAGCGGCGGGGTGATGACAACCGGCACTGTGTCGGCGGCAGCCAGAGCGGCCCGCTCGGCGACGGTCGATACCAGCAGCGTGTCCGTGCCCACCGCCATGTGCGGACCGTGCTGTTCGGTGGCGGCAGTACACAGCACACCGATTGCCCTCGGTGCGATGGCATTGATCTGGGAGCGGGTCATTTCGTGCATGTGAACGGTCATTGGAGCTCCTGAGTCTGGTGTCGGTGGGGGTCTGGTTCGTTGACAGGTCGGCGTCAGAGTCCGGTTGCGTCGAGCAGCCGGCCGACGATGGCAATGGAGGCATCAAGCAATTGGCGGCCTTCGCCGTCGGTGGCATCACGTGGATCCTGGCCGCCGACGCCCTGTGGCCAGACCTCCCGGTTTGAGTCGAGACAGGCCAGGTCGACCAGTTCCGGTCTCAGGGCCATCACCAGCGATGTTTCGTTGCGGGCGGCATGATCCATCTGGCCGCGCCACTGATCACGCACCTGCGAGGTGACGCCGAGAAGTTTCAATCCAAAGCGCTGCTCCCTGTCGGCCAGATGGGTGACCCAGGAACTGCGCGAGGGGCCGTGGCCGTCGGCGAAGACGGCACGGAAGCCGGCTCGGTGCAGCTGTGCGAGGATGGCGTCGACGAGTTGCAGAAACAATCCCTGGCTGACCCAGTAACAGCTGCCTTCCAGTTGTCGTTGCGGGTCGGTGAGGCGCTCCGCCGTGTCCATGCCGTACAGCCAGCCACCGTCCGCCTGGCGGCTGGCCCGGTCAGGCCCCAGATGAATGGGCGGCATGACGATACCACCAAACTGACGCGCACAATCACACATCAAGCCTTCGCTGATGATGCCGTCGGCGCCCAGCGGCAGGTGCTCGCCGTGCCATTCCAGCGTCCCCAGCGGCAGGTAGGCCACCGGCCGTTGCTGCAACCGCTCGCGGAACTGCTGCGGCCGCAGATCCGTATAACGCACGGGCGCCGCGCTCATACCTGTTGCTCCTGCGGGGCACGCAACGCCGCCTCAAACTCGGCTACGTCCTGAGGGCTGCCGATGACCAGAGGCACACGCTCATGCAGGGACTCGGGCCGCACGTCGAGAATCCGTGTATGCCCGGTACTGGCAGAGCCTCCCGCCTGTTCGATGATGAAGGCCAGCGGATTGGCTTCGTACACCAGGCGCAGCTTGCCATTGGGCGCCCGGACTTCGGCAGGATAGAGAAAGATCCCGCCCTTGAGCAGGTTGCGGTGGAAGTCGGCGACGAGAGAGCCGATGTAGCGGGCCGATCGTCCCGTGCCCTTCAGTCCGTCCACGTAGCCCCGCACCCGTGGGTCCCAGGTCGGCGAGCGGGCCTCATTGACGCTGTAAATCGTGGCCTGCGTCGGGATCTGCAGATCTTCGTGCGACAGGAGAAACTCGCCGATCGTCGGGTCGAGGGTGAAGCCGTGTACGCCGCTGCCCGTTGTGTAGACGAGTATTGGACTGTAACTATCGATGACATAGCCGGCACATAACTGTTCCCGACCCCGGCGCAGGAAGTCAGACACCTGCGGGTGTTCGGGATCGGCGCAGCGATAGATCGAGAAGATCGTGCCGATGCTGACATTGACGTCGATGTTGGAGGAGCCATCCACAGGATCGAACACCAGGACGTAGGGCCCGCGCGGGTGGTGCTCGGGGATCGGAAAGACCTCCTCCATCTCCTCCGATGCCATTGCCGCCAGCAGACCTGTATGGTCGAGAGCACGAATGATGGTCCAGTTGGCGAAGTCATCCAGGGCCTGCACCGCCTCACCGTGAATGTTTGTGCGTCCCGTCAATCCCATGGTCTTGGCAAGGCCCGCTTTGTTGACTTCACGGCCGACGATTTTCGCGGCGATGGCGATCTCTTCCAGCAGGGCCGTGAACGTGCCTGTGGCACCCGGCAGGTGTCGTTGTTGCTCGATGAGAAACCGGGTGAGGGTCGTGCCGATATCCAAGGTGTGGCTCCTTATTTAGGCGTCATCGCCGTCATCGCCGTCATAGCCCATCTCCCGCCAGAGCTTGCGGCCGCGGGCCAATCCGTCAGGATCTGCCTGGCGGAAGCCCTGAATGCTTGGTGGTGGCTGTCCCGGCCCCGCATCGGCGGGCCACGGTGACCA
>JAQCJA010000568.1 GCA_027593305.1 bacterium | reverse complement strand
GAGCCACTCCTGCCCTGGCGGCAGTGGCCGCCACGTTGACCACCGGGCGTCTGGCGTGTGGCATCTTCGTCGTGGCCACCGTTGTCTACTGCGCCTGGGCCGTATACGTGAGCCAGATGACCATGGTGCACGGCGATGAAGCCCACTACCTGCTGGTCACGCAGAGCCTGCTGCGCGATGGCGACATCGACCTGCATAACAACGGCAGCCGCCAGGACATTGCCGAGTTTCGCCAGTTGCCCTTTGAGATGCACCGCGCGCCATCGTCGCCGGCGGGCACATCCCAAAGCGTGCATCCCCCGGGATTGTCGGCCCTGCTGTTGCCGGTGTATGCCGCGGGGGTCGACCTCTGGCAGAATCCGCGGCTCTCATGCTACCTGTTTCTTGCCGTCGTCACCGCCGCCGTTCTCAGCCTGCTCTTTGTGTGGCTCGTACGTCTGGGATATGGACGCTGGCTGCCGCTGCTGACGATCGCCATCATCGGTTCCCCGGCGCCGACAGCGTTCTTCAGCGTACAGATCTACCCGGATTTTGCCGCGATCCTCGTCGCCGCCGTGGTCCTTGTCCTGCTGTCCCACTGGCAGGTTGCCGGCCCTGCACGTACCGCTCTGGGTCGTGCCGAGCCCCTGGCCCTGTTTCTCCTGGCCATGGCTCTGGGTGCCCTGCCGTTGTTGCACCCACGGTTCCTGCCGCTGTCGATGGGGCTCGGGCTGCTGTTGTTGCTGCAGGCCCGTACCAGCGACAGGCGCCGGTGGAGCCCTGCTGCCCTGGGTGTGGCAGTGATGCTCTGCGTCACCGCCCAGGTGGGGTACAACATCACCATCAGTGGCGACTGGCTGGGCCACATGCGCCCGGGCAATGCCTGGGATGACGAGGCGCTGAAGCTCTCTACCTGGGCCATCTCCTTACCTGGCCACTGGCTGCACGCAACGAAGGGTGCCGTCGCCAATGCGCCCGTTCTGCTGCTGGCATTTGTCGGCGCCGGGCGACTCCTGCGCGATCGGGATCGCCGCCTTCTCGTCGCCGCCGGCCTGTATGCTGCGACCGTTGTCGTCAACGGCATGCACCCGGACTGGACCTTCGGCTTCGGCATGCCCGCTCGTTTCCTCATGTCCGGGATTCCGGCGCTGTCCCTGTTGCTCTGCGCCGCCCTCGGCTCCATGCTGCGCCGCCCGACAACGACGTTTCTGGCAACCATGCTGCTGGCCATTAGCTGGGAAACGCTGGCACCCGTGTTGGCGATGCCGACAATGGCCTACGACGGTGAACACCTCCTCCTGCGCAGCATGGCCCGCTTCTACCCCCTGGAGGCACATCTGGCTGCCAGTGAGACAGATGTCCTGCCCCTCGCCGACGTCCTGTTGTGGCTGACGGTACTGGCCACTCTCGTCGGTATCGGCTACGGGTTCAGGCGCGGGTCTGGCAGGGGGTCTGGCAGGGGGTCTGGCAGGGGGTCTGGTCTGCCCTCCTGGGGCCTGGCCCTGATGTGCAGCCTCGCCGCCGTAGCCCCTGTCCTGTGGGGATGGGCGCCGACGAGTGCCGCCCGATTGGCGGACCGGGTGTCACCCTTTCTTCGGGCCCTTGCCGACAACGACCCCGATCTGCGCGGCTTCCCCGTGCGCCACACGAGGGACCTGAAGAGTTACATGACAACGACGGGACGGCAGCGAACCGACGGCGTTCGGGAAGCGGCTCGGCAACTGGACCCGCCAGGCCTGCTGGCGTCGTATTACCTGCCCTTCCAGCGCCCCGGTCTGCACGAGATCAGCGTCGATGACTACGTCGTTGATGCCACCGACGCAGGCATCGACGACGGGATCGAGGGGCCCCCGGAGTATGTCGTATTCACACATCGTCGCACGCTTCCCGCCGTGCAACGCTGGGAGACGCGACACTATCTTCCTGTGAATCGGGCCGAGGGCTTGTTCCGCCGCCCCTACCTGGTCGAGGATGTCGGGTTGGGCTACCTCTATTTCCCCTTCTCCGGGCAGCGCAACATGACGGCAGGCACCGTCAGTGCCGCCTTTCACCCCCTGCCGTTGCGTACGGAATCACATCCGTTGACACCGCTCACGATCGACGCGGACACCACACCCATCTTTGCCGGTGCCGAGCGGCGGCTGGACCGGGGCCGATACCGGGCCCGATTCAGCCTTGAGGGCGATGCCTGGGGCAGCTTACTGCATCCGCACCCGGTGCCGGTGCTGATGGCCGTCCTTGCCGGCCCCCTCGAAGATGAGAGCGGCCTGCAGCAGATCGGCGAGCGCTGGTTGCACGAGGATCGTCGCCTGCAGAGCGTCTTTGCCGATACCCACCTGGTACGCCCCCTTGTGGAGCGGCTGCAGGCACCCTGGTGGGTGCATGTTCCGGGCAACGACGATGCCTTTGATCTCGTGTTCTCTGTGCCTGAGCCGCGGCGTGTCCGGCTGCTTCTGCGTTATGATGGCCCCGCAGCGCTGAGACTGGGTCAGATCTCGTTGTTCGAAGAGGAAGTCCTGGAGTAATCCGCACCGCGGGTGCATCCGGTTTCGAGGTAGGTAATGACCTTGACCTTGCAGGATGTCCTGAAGCGAACCAGCCGACGACCGACGCCTCCCCTGTCGCGCGAGCAGGCGATGGGAGCCCTGTCCCGTGCCAAGGGGCAGATGCGGCGACGGACGCATCTGTTGCGCCAGATTCACGCCGGTCACATCCCACCCGACCAGGTCGAAACCGTACTGCTGCGCCGGCTGCACCAGGCCTTCGCCAACCTCGACACGGCCGCCCGGGACGCTCTGCTCGAATTGCTGCTGCACCTCGACACGTGCGCCGCCGATCTGCTGAGTCTGTCCTGGGGCACCGACCGCTACGGCCCGACGCCTGGCAATACGCTGATCGACGGCGTCATCTGCCTGGCGCGTTGCCATCGACAGTGGGCCCGGCCCGTGGCCGACTGGCAGCCACAGCACCGCCACGAGCGCCAGCGCTTCGCTGAACTTTCCCGGCACCTGCTGGCCCGCTACGATGTGCCGACGTTCTTCGATACCGTGTGGTTTGCCGGCGACAGCGAGGAGGCGCGTCAGCAGCAGGACTGGTTCGCCCATGTCGGGACAGGCCAGAACATCCGTACGGCTGCGGGCCTGCCCCTGACTCTGACGAAGAGGATGGCCCACGCCGTGCCGCAGGCACCCGATACGGCAACGATCACCGAAGCCCTGCGCTACGGGCAGGTCATCGGCTGCGGCGGCTCGCCCTGCCTGGCTGCGGCGATCAATGGCTCGCGCCTCGGCCGGTCCTTCCACGCGGAGGCTTTCTGGGCGACGGTGG
>JAQCJA010000567.1 GCA_027593305.1 bacterium | reverse complement strand
TAACCCAGGCTGGGGCCGAGCCAGCGCTCCGCCACGTTCTGGGCCATCCCTTTTCGTCGCGCATAGTCCGTCACCTGATCACGCCCCACGGGGCCGACTGAGAAGTATCGTGAGTCCGGATGCTGAAAGTACATCCCGGAGACGGACGCTGCAGGCCACATGGCGAAACTCTCGGTGAGGCGGATGCTGGTGCGTGACTCGGCCTTGAGGACCTGGAACAGGATCCCCTTTTCCGTGTGATCCGGGCAGGCCGGATACCCGGGCGCCGGACGGATGCCGCGATACTGCTCACGAATGAGTTGCGCCGGGGTCAGGTCCTCTTCGTGTCCGAAGCCCCAGTCCTGGCGCGCCTGCTGGTGCATCTTCTCCGCCAGGGCTTCGGCCAGGCGATCGGCGAGGGCCTTCACCATGATCGACGTGTAGTCGTCGTGCTCAGCCTCGAACTGCCGCGCCCGTTCGTCCGCACCGAGGCCGGTGGTGACAGCGAACAACCCGAGATGATCGGGGACTCCAGACCCGGATCCAGGTCCGGACCCGGACCCAGCTTCCGGGGCGATGAAGTCCGCCAGACAGAACATGGTGGCGTCGGCGTCGCGCTTGCGCTTCTGCTGACGCAGAAAATGGAACCGGGCCATCTCGCTGGAGCGTGTGTCGTCGAGGACAATGACATCATCACCACGGGCGGCAGCCGGGAAGAAGCCATACACTGCCTGCGCCTGGATCCATTCTTGCGCGATCATCCGGTCCAGGACCTTCCGGGCGTCGGCATAGAGCACCCGCGCCTGCTTGCCCTTCTCGTTATCGGCTTCCAGCAACTGCGGAAACCCCCCGCGCAATTCCCACGTGTGGAAGAAGGGGGCCCAATCGATGTAGTCCACCAGTTCTGCCAGCGGCACCGGATCAAGCAGCCGCGCACCGGTGAAGGACGGGGTTGCCACGGTGGCCGCGGAAAAGTCGAGGCGCCCCCGGCGCTCGCGCGCCGCCGCGTACGGCATCAGGTCGCGGGCCGTGTTGCCGCCACTGTTCTCGAAGTCGACGAGGGCACGCTGCTGCTCGGCGCGATTGTCATCGATCAGAGTCTGCGCCCCGTCGCCGATGAGGCGCGACACGACCGAGGGAGCCCGTGAGGCATCGGCCACATGCAATGTGGCACCGGGGTAGACGGGGGCAACCTTCACGGCTGTGTGTTTGCGGCTGGTCGTGGCACCACCGATCAGCAGGGGCACGTCGAAGCCCTGGCGCTGCATTTCGCGCGCAACGTGCACCATCTCATCGAGGGATGGCGTGATCAGGCCGGAGAGGCCGATGATGTCGACGCGTTCCTCCCGGGCGGTGGCCAGGATTTTCTCCGCCGGTACCATTACGCCCAGGTCGATGACGTCGTAGTTGTTACAGCGCAACACGACACCGACGATGTTCTTGCCGATGTCGTGTACGTCGCCCTTCACCGTCGCCATGAGGATCTTCGTACGCACCTGGGGGGCATCGCCGCGGGCTTCGGCCTCCTTGCGTGCCTGCTCCATCAATGGCTCCAGGTAGGCGACGGCGCGTTTCATGACGCGGGCGCTCTTCACCACCTGCGGCAGAAACATCTTGCCCGCACCGAAGAGGTCACCGACGACATTCATGCCGTCCATGAGGGGGCCCTCAATGATCAGCAGCGGCGTGGCATAGGCCCCGAGGGCCTCCTCCATATCCTGGTCGATAAACTCGCTGCGCCCCTGCAGCAGGGCGGTCTCGATGCGTTTGGCCAGCGGTGCATCGCGCCAGGTCGTGTCCTCCTGCTGGCGCTGGCTGCCCCCCTTGTCCTGCAGGGATGCGGCAAGAGTGAGCAGGCGCTCGGTGGCATCCTTGCGCCGCGCGAGCAGCACGTCCTCGACGTGTTCGAGCAGGTCGGCGGGAATGTCCTGATAGAGGATGAGTTGCCCCGCATTGACAATGCCCATATCGAGGCCGGCGCGTATTGCATGATAGAGAAAGGCGGAGTGCATGGCTTCGCGTACCGTGTCATTGCCGCGAAAGGAAAAGGAGATGTTGCTGACCCCCCCCGAGAGCTTGACCTCGGGGAAGCGCTCCTTGAGAACCCGCAGCGACTCGATGTAGAGGCGGGCGTAGTCGTCGTGCTCCTCCATGCCGGTGGCGACGGTGAGGATATTGGGATCGAAGATCAGATCCGCCGCCTCAAAGCCCAGATCCTCGACGAGGATGCCGTAGGCGCGCTGGAAAATTTCGACCCGGCGGGCGACGGTGACGGCCTGACCTTCCTCGTCGAAAGCCATGACGACCACGGCGGCGCCATATCGTCGGCACGTTTCAGCCTGGCGGCGGAATTCAGCTTCACCCGCCTTGAGGCTGATGGAGTTGACGATGGCCTTGCCCTGCACACAGGCCAGGCCCGCTTCGATGATGTCGAAGTTGGAACTGTCGATCATGATCGGTACGGCGGCAATGTCCGGCTCGCTGGCGATGCGCTGCAGCAGAATCTGCATCTCTTTCGCCGAATCGAGCAGCCCCTCATCCATGTTGACATCGATGATGTTGGCACCCCCCTCGATCTGCTGGCGGGCGACGGCAACGGCCGCTTCGTAATCCTTGTTCTTGATCAGCCGCGCGAATTTTCTGGAACCGGTGACGTTGGTGCGCTCGCCGATCATGATGAAGTTGGAGTCGGAGCGAACGACCAGCGGTTCGAGTCCACTGAAACGCGAATCGGTTGCCGGCGGGCCCGCTACGCGCGGCCGGATGTCGGCAACCGCATGAGCGATGGCAGCAATGTGCTGGGGCGTTGTGCCACAGCAACCACCGACCATGTTGAGCAGGCCATCACGGGCGAAGGTGCCCAGCACTTCGGCCATCTGCTCCGGTGTTTCATCGTACTGACCGAGCTCGTTGGGCAGGCCGGCATTCGGGTAACAGGTGATCGGCAGGGACGAGAGGACACCCAGATTCTCGACATAGGGCCGCATCGCCTCCGGCCCCAGCGAGCAGTTGACGCCAACACTCAGCAGCTCCGGGGCGTGCTCAACAGAGTACCAGAAGGCTTCGTCCGTCTGGCCCGAGAGTGTGCGGCCGCTGCGATCGGTGATGGTCACGGAGATCATCAGTGGCACGCGCTTGCCACCGGCGTCGTAGAAGTCCTTGAGCGCGTACAGGCAGGCCTTCAGCGTCAGCGTATCGAACACTGTCTCGGCAAGCAGGACATCGACACCACCGGCGATCAGGCCCTCGATCTGCACCCGATAGCCGGCGGCGATCTGCTCGAAGGTGTGGGTGCGGTATCCGGGGTCCTCAACATCGGGGGACAGGGACAGGGTCGTGCG
>JAQCJA010000566.1 GCA_027593305.1 bacterium | reverse complement strand
GAACAGCAGCCGGAACGCGCGGTGCTATACCACAATCTCGGACAGTTGTACCAGGACAACGGTCAATGGCGCGAGGCGGAGAAGCTGTATCGTGAGGCCATCGCGCGAGACCCCGCAGACCCTCAGTCGTGGAGCAATCTCGGCTATCTGCTGCTGCAGCAGGAGCGCTGGGCGGAGGCGGCGTCGACGCTGCAGCAAATGCTGCAGAATGCCCCCGGACAGGTGGATGGCTACATCAATCTCGCCAGCGCCCACCTCAACCTGGGGCAGGCCGCGCAGGCCGCTGCCGCGTACGAGCAGTTCCTGCAGCGGTATGACACCGAGGATGACACGCGGCGCAAGGTGCAACGACAACTGCAGTTGCTTCAGCAGAATCCGGATTGACGATGTTTGGAGCCCCCGGTATGTTCGACGTTCTGTGTCAAATCTATCGATTGTCCCCATCCTTGGCGGAGATCCTATGATGGAACTGCCCGAAGCTCTGGACCGTGCCGTGGCACCACTGTTCAAGACGCTGCCGCTCGAAGACGCCATGTTCTGTCTCATCGTCACCGACCCGGTGCCGAGTTCGCTTGTCGGCATGGTCGAGACGATTCTGCGCGACGCCGCCGTCCGGGAGCAACCGGCCCTGCAGTCGGCACTCTGGCTCTACATCGACGACCTCGACCGCAGTCACACGGTCTCACAGGGCATCGAGGATGCGACGGGGTCCTTCTGGCATGGCATCATGCATCGGCGGGAGGGGGATTTCGCCAACAGCCACCACTGGTTCAACAAGGTCGGCGAACACCCCGCGATCACGCACGTTGGTGGCTACGAACCGCACCGCATGATCGATGAAGTTGACACGTTGCATACAGACAACCCGCAGCATCTCATCAACCTGCAGCGACGTGAGTGGCAGACGTTGTTCGCCTGGTCCGCCACACAATACCGCGCATAAGGAAGGCAATCGTGAGCAACGCCATCGGCATTGGCATGATCGGCCTCGGCACGGTCGGCACCGGCGTCGTGCAACTGCTGCAGGACGCACCCTCCGCCATGCGCCGCCGCCGACATGTGGATTTCGCCATTCGTCGGGTCGCCGTGCGCGACGTGGGCAAGGCCCGTGACGTCGATCTCGGTGCCGGCGTCGTTGTCGCCGATGCCCGCCAGGTCCTCGAGGACCCCTCGGTGCAGATCGTCGTCGAACTCACGGGCGCAGCACCGGCCTATGAATGGATCCGTGCTGCGTTGCAGGCGGGCAAGAGTGTGGTCACTGCCAACAAGGCTGTCATCGCCCTGCATGGCGCCGAACTGTTCGCCATCGCCCTGGACCGCGGCGTCGACCTGATGTTCGAAGCCAGCGTTGCCGGGGGCATCCCGATCATCCGTTCCCTGCGCAATGGGCTGGTAGCCAATCGTGTCGAGTCGCTGCACGGAATTCTCAATGGCACGACCAACTACATCCTGACGCGCATGACCCGTCGTGAAGGTGACTACGCTGACATCCTCGCAGACGCGCAGAAAGAAGGCTATGCGGAGCCGGATCCCACAGCCGACGTCAGCGGCGCCGACGCCGCCTCGAAGCTGGCAATTCTCAGCCGTATCGCCTTCCACACAACCGGGACAGCGGCCGACATCTATTGCGAAGGCATCGAGCGCATCGAGGCGAGCGATATCGAGTTTGCCGGTGAGCTCGGCTACACGATCAAATTGCTCGCCATCGCCCGTCTGGTCCCCGGCGGTGTCGAAGCACGCGTGCATCCCGTGATGCTGCGCCACGACTCGCAACTGGCCAACATTCACGCCGAACAGAATGCCATCGAGATCGTCGGCAGCGCTGTGGGCACGCAGGTCTTCACCGGCGCGGGCGCCGGCAAAATGCCCACGGCCAGCGCCGTCGTTGCCGATCTGGTGGAACTGGCGGAGCGCAAGTCTGCCGGTGCATCAACCGCCATCGGCGACATGATTGTCGGCGATGAGGCGGCTCATTTCGCCCCCATGGAAGATGCCGAACTGCGGTACTTCCTGCGCATGCAGGTCGCCGATCAGCCAGGCGTCCTGGCGCAGGTCGCCCGCATTCTTGCCGAACATCAGATCAGCATCTCCTCCGTCCTGCAGAAGGAGCGCGGTCTGCAGGGGGACACGGTGCCTCTCGTCATCGTCACGCACAAGGCCCGTGAGGGTTCGATGCAGCAGGCGGTGTCCGCCATCGATGGTCTGGCGCTGGTCGATGGTGGTGTGCGCCTGATCCGCATGGAGACAACATGAAGTATCTGGTCCTGGTCCCGGACGGCGCCGCCGACTACGCGCTGCCTGCTCTCGATGGGCAGACACCCATGCAGGCAGCGCAGACACCACATATGGATCGCTTGGCCACCGAGGGCTGCGGCGGTCTTGTGCAGATGATCCCGGCAAGCCGGCACGCGGGCAGCGATGTCGGCAATCTTGAGATTTTTGGCTATGACAGCACGATCCACTATACCGGCCGGGCCCCGCTGGAGGCAGCGAGCATGGAGATCCCCATGGGTGCCGACGACGTCGCCTGGCGCTGCAATACAATCACCTGCGCTGGCGACACGCTGGTCGACTACAGTGCCGGGCACATCAGCACGGAAGAGGGGCGAGCCCTCATCGAGGCCGTCGCCGCAGAGTTGGCTACGACGGAGATCCGCTTCTATCCCGGTGTCGGCTATCGGCACATCGTCGTCTATACCGGCGGGCCAGAAGAGCTGGTATCGCATGCCCCGCACGACATCATGGGGCAGTCGATGCAGGCGCACCTTCCGGCAGGAACCGGGGAAGCACGGATCCGCACGTTGATGGCGCGGGCAGAACCGATCCTTGCTGATCATCCCGTCAACGTCCGGCGCAGGGCGGCGGGGCTGGCGCCAGCCAATGCGATCTGGCTGTGGGGTTCGGGGCGCCCGCTGGTGCTGCCCACCATCGGTGCGCGCTACGGTTTGCGTGCAGGTGTGATTTCAGCTGTCGACCTGGTGCGCGGCATCGGTCGCTGCGCCGGCTACGAACTGATCGAGGTCCCCGGCATTACCGGCTACCTCGACACCAACTACGAGGGCAAGGCCGATTACGCCCTGGCCGCTCTGGCGGCGGGTACGGATCTGGTCTACGTGCACGTTGAGTCCCCGGATGAGTGCGGGCACAACGGGGATGCCCAGGCAAAGGTGACAGCTCTGGAGGATTTCGACGCGCGTGTTGTCGGCCGAATTCTTCAGGGCCTCAAAGCCCTCGGCGAACCGTGCCGATTGCTGATGAGTCCCGATCACCGAACGCCGATCCCCTTGCGCACGCATTCACGAGAGCCGGTGCCCTTTGTGT
>JAQCJA010000565.1 GCA_027593305.1 bacterium | reverse complement strand
ACACGTGATTGTCGGCGATGAGGTTGTCCGTGTCCTTGTGTCCCAGCGAGATGCCATTGCGGTGCAGGCGAAAGCCGTTGCGGTGGATCCTGTTGTCACGGAAGACGCCCCGGCGTACACCCCAGCACAGGTACAGCCCGTCGGAGCCATTGTTGTGCAGGTTGCAGGCGAGGGTCTGCGCCCCCGGGCTGTGACTGCCGAAGTGCACGCCGTGATGGGTGTTGTCGAAGGACTCGCAGTTCTGCACAACGATGTCCTGGCTCGGTTCGGCGAGGATGCCATCGCCGAGGGCGCCACTGACGGTGACATTGCGCACCGTGCACTGTCGGCAGAAGGTCAGCATGACGCCGCCCAACCGAACATCGTCAATGCCGGTCACGTCATCGGCGCCGGCGTCGATGGTGAAACCGTCAACAACGGCAGCTTCGACCTCGTACCCATGAATCATGGCAAAGTAGGAGACAACGAGGCTTTCGCCGGCGGTGTGATTGGCGAAATTGTAGTGATTGGTATGCAGCACACCGGCTTCGATGCCGACCACCGTGAGGGGCGCATGGGGCCCCGTTTCTCCCTGGCCACCACGCAGGATGACACCCATACCCGCACGGAAGCAGGAGACGTCCTCGGGTGTGATCTGGCGTTCACCGATATCGGCATCGGCCGCCAGATGACTGCGCACGATCGGTGCCCGTCGCAGGATCGTTCCCTGTCGGTCCCCCAGGAGGGTGACCCCCGAACGCAGGTGGATGGAGTCGATCAGTTCATACGCACCGGGCAGAACCTGTACGGTGCCGCCACCACGCTGCGCCATCGCGTCCAGCCCCAGCTGGATGGCGCCGTTGTCGCCGCCGATGATGTCGGCATCCCTGTGACCAACGGTGATCCGGCGCGCCGGTTCTGCCACGGATGCAGAATGCATGTCATTGCCTTCCTTGATGTAGCTTTGCGGGACATCATGTAGTGCAACGGTAATGGGGGAGAGGTTGCATGGCGAGTCCACACGAGCAGACCGACAACGCAGAGGGCACCATTGTGCACTTCGACATCGTTGTGTCGCCGGCGCAGCGAGCCCTTCTGCAAGGTCCCATACACGTGTGTGCTGCCGCCGGTGTAGAATTGCCCTGTCGTATCGACGTGGCAGATCCACTGACCGGGCGGGTCCAGGGCTGGGTCGAGATGGTCGAACCACTCGCGGATGCCGCGCCGGGGTTATCCGTACACGCCGGAGCCGGCCAGCGGGACCTGCCGGCACAGGATGTGGCAACTGTCGCTGCCGGCCCGTTCTACGTGGAGAGCTGGGTGCATGTGGAAGAGGCCCGCCACGAGGCTGTGCAGGTCATTGCCGCCAGCTGGGACTTCGCCGAGCGACCCACGACGATGGCGACGTACGATGCGGGCCACGTCGACGGCCTGCCGACGCAGGGCTTTTTCGGCGCCGTCTTCGACGGCCGCTTCGTCTACTTTGCGCCGCAATGTAACAGCGACGGTCGCCATGGCAACGCGCTGCGCTACGACACCCAACAGGGCTTCGGCGATCCCGCCGCCTGGCAGGCCCATGATGCCGGTGCCACGGGGGGACTGACAACGAAGGGGTACTACGGCGCCATCTTCGACGGGCGTTACGTGTACTATGTGCCCCGTTTTGATGGTGACACCCTGCACAGTCGAGTTCTGCGCGTGGACACGACGGGGGACTTCGCGGCGGAGTCGAGTTGGTCTGCTTTTGACGCGGGTCGACCGATCGCCTGTCAGGGCGCCGCCTTCGACGGACGGTTCATTTACTTCGCCCCGGGCATGCATCAGGAGGATGGCGGCAGCGGCTGTGTGCTGCGCTTCGACACCCGGGCGTCCTTTGCTGCTGCCGACAGCTGGGTCTGGCATGACGTCAGTGGCACCGACGGCCTGGCGTGTTGCTGCTTTGATGGCGCCGTCTATGATGGTCGACACGTTTATTTTGTGCCGCTGGAAGGGGGCCCGGTCGTGCGTCACGACCCGGCACTGGGTTTTACGCAGCCGCGCGCCTGGGAGGCCTTCGACACGACGAAGCTGCCCGGCTTCGGCGCCTGCGTCGGCGCCGTCTTTGATGGCCGTCGGATTCACTTCGTCCCCTACGCCCACGACACGGTCGTCTGTTACGATACCAGTGCTGCCTTCGCCAATCCGGACAGCTGGCAGGCCTGCCGTCCAGGTCGGGTCGATGGTCTCGATTGTCGTGGCTACGATGGCGCCGCCTTCGATGGTCGCTGGGTGACCTTTATCCCATTCTGGGATGGTGCGTCCACCGTCGACGGTTTCCATGCCCGCATCCTGCGCTACGACACAACCCGGCCTTTCACCGAGCCACAGGCCTGGCAGGCGGCGGATGGGGCGGCGCTGGCCCCACCGAATCCAGGTGGCTTCAACGGTGGCGCCTTTGATGGGCGCTTTCTCTACATGGCGCCCTGGCGACGCAATGATCCCTCGGGCGAAATCCGCGCGCATGGCCAGGTGCTGCGCCTGGACACGGCGGCGCCCGACGCCAGCTTCCAGTTGCGCTGGATGGACTGCGGCCACAACGGGGGACTTGGCGGATCCGTTCCGGGCCCGGCGTTTCTCGTCAATTGCACGGACGGATCGGTCTGCGCCCAGGCACACGCCACCATGTGTGCCGGTTGGCATCATGTTGCCGGTGCCTACTCACCCGAAGATGGGGTTGAGCTGTGGATCGATGGTGCGTGTGTCGCGCGCCAGGCTGCTCGGGGCGAGGCACGGCTGCCGCAGGGAGAGATTTCCGTCGGGCAACTGACGGGTGGATGTGGTCGACTCTGCGGTGAGGTCGCCCAACTCCGGCTTCGCGCCGGGCGCATGACCGCTGCCCGGGCGCAGATGGCTGCCAGCCACTTGCCCCGCAGCTAGTAGAGCGGCCGCTTGGTCTAGTCGCGCAGCATCTGCTCCGGGCTGCGGAATGTGGGGAAATAGCCGTAGCCGGTAAGATCGATCTCATCCCCGGCGACGGCCCAATCGAGGCCGAGTTCGTGGAACGATTTGCCTGCAGCGAAGGCGGCCTGCACCGCCGCGCTCATGCCGTTGATGGCGATGGCGCCATCAGGGCCGTCGACGTGCAGGGCGGCGGGCAACTGCCGTACGGGGGATGACTCAAACGAGCCGCAGGCGCACAAAGTCTGGGCCCGCGCGACTTCCAGTGCACACACCGGGGCCGACAGGTCACCGCCGACACGTGCGATGGCCCCTTCCACCGACGATGCTTCGCGCACTTGTGCCGCTGCGAGCAGCCCTTCATCAGGTTGCCCGTCCTTCCAGCGGACGGTGACGGCATTGTCGAAGCCCACATCCAGAAC
>JAQCJA010000564.1 GCA_027593305.1 bacterium | reverse complement strand
GCAGACCGCGGGAGTAGACCTGCTCCAACTGCAGTTCATCTACCGCCTCGATCTGCAGGGGGCGACCGGCCCAGGCAGCATCGACAGCCTGGCGATAGGCGCGTGTGGTCAGCGCCACGTAGGCGGGCCCCTTGTAGCGACCCTCGATCTTCAGCGATGACAGACCGATGTCGATGATCTCGGGAATCTGCTGCAGGGCATACAGATCGCCGGGTGACAGCAGGTAGCGCGCATCTCCCAGGGACGCGGGGTTGTCATCAACGAAAAGATCGTAGGGCAGTCGGCACGCCTGGGCACACTGGCCGCGATTGGCACTGCGGCCGCCCCACGCCTCGGAGGAAAAACACTGTCCCGAGTACGACACACAGAGGGCGCCGTGGACGAACATCTCGAGTTCACAATCGGTGCCGGCGCGAATTTGGCGAATCTCTTGCAGTGACAATTCGCGGGCCAGCACGAGGCGTTGCATGCCCCACTCCATGGCCAGAGCCACACCCTCGACGCTGGTGACACTCATCTGTGTGGAGCCGTGCAACTCCAGCTGCGGGGCGATCTGTTGTGCCAGTCGGCCGACAGCAGGATCCTGCACGATGATGGCATCGGCGCCGGCGTCGGCGATCCCCGCCAGCGCCTGTGCAGCCGCGTCGAGTTCGTGATCAAAGACGAGAGTGTTGAAGGTGACGTAGCCCCGTACGCCCCGTTCGTGCAGCGTCGCCATGACCTGCGGCAACTCGTGCATGGAGAAACCCACCTTGGCGCGTGCCGTGAAGTGCGTCAGGCCGAAATAGACGGCATCGGCGCCGGCTTCGACGGCAGCCCTGAGCTCCGGCCAGTGGCCGGCAGGACTCATGACCTCCGGGCATCGGCCGCGGTGCGTGGGATGGTTGGCTGTGGACATGGTGCGATGAATCTACACAGCCACGACACTTCGGGCTGTGCGTGTGCGCCTCAGGGCGCTCACGATCAGGTCATCACGGGCCGGTCCAATCCCCGATACAGTACCGCTTCGGCGATATGTGCTGCGTCGATGATGTCCGCGTCGGCAAGGTCGGCGATGGTACGCGCAACCTTGAGAATGCGATCGTGGGCCCGCGCCGACAGGCCCAACCGGTCGAGGGCGGCGCGCAGCAGCAGCGCCGCATCGCGTTGCAGGGGACGACAGTACTGGCGCACGTGACGACCATCCATGTGTGCATTACATAGCACGTCGGTGCTGGCACCATCGTCGAAGCGTTGCAGCTGGCGCTGGCGGGCCTCGATGACCCGGGCCCGCACCACCGCAGAGGACTCCCCGGCAGGGCTTGTCTCCAGATCGTCGAAGCCGATGGCGGGCACCGAAACGTGCAGATCGATCCGATCCAGCAGGGGACCGGAGAGTCGTCCACGGTAGCGCTCGATGACGTGGGGCTGACAGACGCACTCCTGCCGGGCGTGACCGAGGTAGCCACAGGGGCAGGGGTTCATCGAGGCGACCAGCATGAAACGGGATGGAAAGCTGAGCGTCGCCGCCGCCCGGCTGATGGTGACGCGGGACTCCTCCAGCGGCTGACGCAAAGATTCGACAACACGCCGATGGAACTCCGGCAATTCATCCAGGAAGAGCACGCCGTGATGAGCCAGCGACACTTCGCCCGGACGGGGCACGGGGCCGCCACCGATGAGTCCGGCATCGGAGATCGTGTGATGGGGCGCGCGGAAGGGGCGACGTGTGACCAGTGCCTGTCCCGCCCGCAACAACCCCGCCACAGAGTGAATACGGGTGATGGCCAGAGCCTCGTTCACCGTCGGGGGCGACAGGATGGAGGGCATGCGTCGGGCCAGCATGGTCTTGCCGGATCCGGGGGGACCCACAAGAATGACGTTGTGTCCGCCCGCGGCGGCGACCTCCAGCGCCCGTTTGGCGTGTTCCTGGCCGCGGACGTCGGCAAAATCGTAGCCGTCGCCGGTGGCATCACGGCGCAGCGCCTCGCTGGCATCCACCACACACGGACGGATGCGCACGCCACCTTCCAGAACCTCCACCGCCTCGGCCAGCGTGGCGACAGGGTAGACGACGGGGCCGCCTGCCATGGCCGCTTCCCGCGCATTGGCGCGGGGCACGATGACGGCGTAGATGCCCTGCTGCCCGAGGCCGCTGGCCATGGCCAACAGACCCCGTACCGGGCGGATGCCACCATCGAGGGAGAGTTCGCCGAGCAGGGCGAAATCCGCCAGGGTTGTGGCGCGGATCTGCCCGGATGCAACCAGCACTCCCACGGCAATGGCCAGGTCGAAGGCGGAGCCCTCCTTGCGCAGATCTGCCGGAGCGAGATTGACGGTGACGCGCCGACGGGGCCACTGGAAGCCAGCGTTGCGGATGGCGGCCATGACCCGCTCACGGCTTTCGCGCACGGCCGAGTCGGGCAAGCCCACAAGGGTGAAAGAGGGCAGCTTGCGGTCGGTATCGACTTCGACATGCACCAGCCGGGCATCAACACCGACGGTGGTTGCACAGATCACGGTGGCAGTCATGCCGGCGCAGACGCAACCATCGTGCCCGTCGCCGCTACACAGCGGATGACCCTGTGGCGCCGCCATCGAGCGTGTGCCCGCCAACCCGGCTCTGTCACCAGCAGCACACGCTTGGCACCGGCCGCCGCGGGTACCATCTTCCCCCGGACCACCGCCCTGCCAAGGAGATCCTGTGACGACGAATCCCACCTTCAGCCCCGATCTGCTCCTGGCCATCACCACGGCTCGCGCCGCGGGGGCCGTGATCGCTGCACGCTTCGCGCACGGGGGCGCCGCCGAACGCAAGTCGGGTGGCAAGGGCGAAGTCACGCAGACCGACCGCGACGCAGAAGCGGTGATCCTCGAGACATTGGGTTCGGCGTCGAGGTACGAAATTCTCAGCGAAGAGGCGGGTGGTTCGCACAACAGCGACGCCGGTCTGTGGGTGGTGGATCCCCTCGACGGCACGACCAACTTCTCCCGAGGCGTTCCATTGTTTGCCGTGGCGATCGCCCTCATGCGAGGGCCCGCTGTGGAATTGGGTGTCATCTACCATCCCCTGACCCACGACTGCTACGCCGCCGAGCGCGGCGCCGGCGCCTGGCGCAACAACGAAAGGCTGTCCGTATCACAGGTGGTTGATCCGGACCTGGCCGTGCTCTACCTGACCCATGGGTATCCGCCGGCCGACCGCCAGCGGTATGGCACGGCGTTGTCCCGCTTGGCGCCGCGCAGCTATCCACGCAGTCTGGGCTCCACCGCGGTGGAATTGAGTTTCGTCGCCGCTGGCATGGGGGATGGCTGGATCTGTTCCGGTGATGAACTGTGGGATTTCACGGCGGGCATGGTC
>JAQCJA010000023.1 GCA_027593305.1 bacterium | reverse complement strand
GCTCTCAATGAGTTGCTCGCGGAAGAGCCTGGTGCAGCGCGCTCCTTCGTCGACGGTCGTGGGCGGTTCCTGCCGGATCGCTCTGAGGCGACAGCCCTGGCTCGACCTGGCGCCAGCGTGCGTCTCACGATTGACGCGGTCATCCAGGAGATTCTCGAAGAGGAGTTGGCTCGAGCGGTTGCTGAGACAGGTGCCGAGAGCGCCCTTGGCATCATCTCTGACCCGACGACAGGTGACATCCTGGCACTCGGAAGTGTGCCTCTCTTCGATCCGAATCATCCTGGCGATTCACCTGCTTCTCACCGCCGCAACCGATTGATCACCGATGCATTTGAACCCGGATCAACACTCAAGGCCATCGCCATGGCAGCTGTTCTCGACGGGCGCCACGTTTCGACCGACACCATTGTGTACTGCGAGCAGGGCGCCATGCAGTTGGCAACGGGTGATATCCTGCGAGACACGAAGCCACATGGCTGGTTGACGGCCTCTGAAGTCATGTCGAACTCGAGCAATATCGGCATGGTCAAACTGGCGCGAACTCTCCGGCATGCGGAGCTCTACGAAGCACTTCGGGCCTTCGGCTTCGGCACGCGTACGGGCATGGGGTTACCGGCCGAGAGCGCCGGAATGTTACATCCGGCGCAGGAATGGTCGGAGCGCTCCCTGGCTACGATTGCCATCGGACAGGAAATCAGCGTCACGGCTGTACAGCTTGTGCAGGCCTTCGGGGCCATTGCCAACGGCGGGCAGTTGATGGCGCCCCGGCTGCTGGCTGAGATCCGAGGCGCCGATGGTGAAGTCCTGCAACGAACCGAGCCGCAGAGTGTGCGCCGCGTGGTTTCCGAAGAGACGGCAGCCATTCTGCAGGAAATGCTTCGTGGTGTCGTGCGCGACGGGACCGGTCGCAATGCTGCCATTGGCGGCATCGATGTGGCGGGGAAGACGGGAACGGCACAACGGGCCCGGCCGGGCGGCGGCGGCTATGCCGATGATGAATATATCTCCTCTTTCGTCGGCTTTCTCCAGGCTCCGGGTGGGGCTCAGTACATCGGGCTCGTCGTCGTCGAGAACCCGCGAATCGGCAAGTATGGCGGGACTGTCGCGGCACCGCCGTTCCGGCGTGCGATGGAGCGCATTCTGGCTCTTGCAGGCTCGCCGAGTGCAGCGTCTGTGATCGCGCTTGATGCGGCACACCCGCTGCCGTCCCAGGAAGCCCTTCCGGATCTGCGGGGCCTGCCGCTGGCACGGGCACGAGTACAGGCGGCACGTCGAGGGCTGACTCTTCGTCTGGAAGGGGAAGGACCGCTGGTGGTCTCCCAGGACCCGTCCCCCCCGGCCGCCGGAGGATTGGGATCTGTGGTTGTCTGCCGTCTTGGTTCTGCCGATGATGTGCCTCCGTCGATGCCGTCCCAGCGAACGCCATTGCGTCAGGCTGTGCTGATGCGCAAGCTCGCTGCGCGCCAGCAGTTGGCGGCATTGACGCCGTAACCTGGAAGTTCGGACCGATATCGACAATGATTCTGCGCACACTTCTTGACACCCAACTCCTGCTCTCTGTGACGGGCTCTCTTGAGCAGGCCATTGGCAGCATTGTCTCCGATTCGCGCGAGGCCAGTCACGGCGCCATGTTCGTCGCCATTCGCGGGGGCCAGGAACAGGACCGACACGCCTTTGTCGCTGACGCCGTCCGGCGCGGCGCGACAGCGGTACTCGTGGAGGACGCCAGCGTTGATGCCGGGACGGCGACGAAGATCGTTGTGGCAAATACGCGCCGGGCGCTTGCCTGTATGGCGTCCCGATTCCACGGCGATCCATCCAGGGATCTGCTTTGCGTCGGTGTGACGGGGACCAATGGCAAGTCGACGACGGCGACCCTCATTCGGCAGATCCTGTCAGCGTCTGCAGGGCCGAGCGCGTATCTGGGAACTCTGGGTTTCGCCTGTGGAGAGCAGGTCGAACCGGTCGCCAACACCACTCCCGAAGCTGGGAAACTGCACGCGCTGCTGGCGCGTGCACGACAGGCTGGATGTCGCTCGATGGTCATGGAGGTTTCCTCTCATGGCCTGTCTCTTGAGCGTGTGTACGGGATTGAGTTTGCCGCAGCTGTGTTCACCAATCTGACGCGGGACCATCTCGATTTTCATGGCACCGAAGAGGAATACTTCGTCGCCAAAAGTCTGCTGTTCCGGGATCTGCAACCGACCGCTGTCGCCGTGCTGAATGCCGATGATCCGAGGTCGAAACAACTGGCCGGACTGACCCGGGCAGAGGTCTGGACATATGGCACCAGCGGCGCCGATGTGACTTTGCAGGATGTACGTTTGGCGCCCGATCGAACCTACCTGAAACTGGCAACGCCCGATGGTCTTTTTGCGTGTGATTCAGCATTGACGGGAAGGTTCAATAGCTCTAACGTAGTGGCCGCCGTGACGACCGGTTTGGCTCTGCAAATTGGACCGGAGGAGATTCGGCGAGGTCTGGCGGCTGTGCCGGGGATTCCCGGTCGCTTTGAGCGTGTCGATGCGGGCCAGCCGTTCCAGGTCATCGTTGATTATGCGCACACGCCAGCGGGCCTGGAAACCGTGCTGGTTGCGGCGCGGGAATTGACCACAAGGCAACTGATTTGCGTCTTTGGTTGCGGTGGGGATCGGGATACCGGAAAGCGCCCCATGATGGGACGCATCGCCGAAACTTTGGCGGATCGCGTCTACCTGACTTCGGACAACCCGAGAAGTGAGAAGCCGCACCAGATCATCGATCAGATCGCCGCCGGGATGCAGGCGGTGGACCGTGTCGTCGTCGAGGCGGATCGCACTGCAGCAATTTGCGCCGCCTTGAGTTCCGCGGGCCCCGGAGATGTTGTCGTCATCGCCGGTAAAGGTGATGAGCCGTATCAGATTCTCGATGCGGGTCGTGTCGTGCCTTTTGATGACCGTGTGATCGCGCGTCAGGCGCTGCGCAGCTAGTGGCAGAGCGACCGCAAGCCGTGAAGCAGTCCTGTGTGTGGCAGGGGATTGATCTTGATTGCGTGAGGCGTTGGGCACGTGCCGAGTGGCTCGGTAACAACGATTCACGCTCCATGCCGGCATCCGGTGTCTCTACGGACACGCGGACACTGGCGCCCGGACAGGTTTTTGTTGCCCTGCGAGGCGCGAGTTTTGACGGTCACACGCACATTGCTGCGGCCTTCGACGTTGGCGCGAGCGCCGTGATTGTCGAACGCAGCCAGTGCGACCGTGACGTGACGGGGCACACATCCCCTGGACCGATACTGGCGGTAGATTCGCCGTTACTGGCCCTCGGGCGTCTGGCCCGGCACTACCGTAGAAGATTTGCTATTCCTGTTGTAGCCGTAGTAGGGTCGGCGGGCAAGACGACGGCCAAAGAAATGATCGCCGCAGTTCTTGGCTCAAAGTTCAGTGTCCTGTCGACGCCGAACAACGAGAACAACGAGGTCGGTGTCCCCCGGGCAATTCTTGGGTTGACGCCTGAGCATGGCGCTGCCGTCATCGAGATGGGAGCGCGACGGGTTGGCGATATCGCTTACCTTTGCCGCAATAGGTGTGCTGCTCAACATCGGTACGGCACATCTGGAGGTATTTGGATCTGTAGAGAGAGTGGCCAAGGCCAAAGGGGAGCTCCTGGACTTTATCGTAGATGAGTCTTACGTGGCTCTCGTAAACGCTGACGACTGTGTCATTGCCGGGGAGGCTATGAGGACAAAGGGGAGACTCCTCGGCTTCGGTTGGACGCGTGAGGGCCATTTCAGTGGGGAGGGACTTGTCCTCGACCAGGAGGGCTGCGGCCACTTCTCTCTACAGAATACCTCCTTCCAAGTGCGTGTTCCCGGGCGGCACAACGCCCACAACGCACTGGCCGCCGCCTCGGTGGCGAGCCAGTGTGGCATCAGCGCCGCCGAATCTGCGACGGTGCTGGCTGATTTCGAGCCTGTCGCCATGCGCTCCGAAATCTTGCGAAAAGCCGGATTCCGTGTTATCAATGATTGCTACAATGCCAACCCTGGTTCTGTTCGGGCTGCTCTCGACCTGATGGCCGAGATATCGGCCGACGGACGGCGTATCGCCGTACTTGGTGATATGCTGGAGTTGGGCTTCCAGGCACCCGCGTTGCACGCTGAGATCGGACGTTACGCTGCCGAACGCGCCGATATCGTGCTGGGCACCGGGCCCCTGAGTGTCAACACTGTGCGTGGTGCGCAGGAAGCGGGCATGAATTCCGGGCGAGCTGAACACTTTGACAACCGTGACTCCCTGACTCGGCAGTTGAAGAACTTGGTTCGATCCGGCGACATCGTATTGGTCAAAGCGTCACGAGGTATGGCTTTGGAACAAGTCGTGGCGGCGCTATAGCAGAAACCGTCTCCCCAGGCGGTCTTGTGGACACCATCCTGCCGCCCCCGGCATGATGGGCTGACCCCTTTGTTCAACAGAATCGGGCCTCCCACGGTCTGATTTTCCGGATGGCGCAGAGCGTCCGCGGTTTGAGCCGCGGTTTGCCGTCGCCAGCCCCTTTGTGCTCCCGCCGGTAACACCAGGCAATGTCAAGTTCCGCGGAACGGGCCGCACGTCAGGTCCTGCTCATCACCGTCATCCTTGTCGGGATCGGCGTCGTTATGGTTTACGGTTCGAGTTCTGCAATGGCAGGCACGCGCTTCGAGGATTCAGGTTTTTTCCTCCAGCGCCAGATTCTGCGTGCCGGGCTGGGGCTGGTGATCATGTTCGCTCTGTCTCGTGTGCCCGTGCGTCTGTGGCGGTCTCTGGCGCGCCCGCTGCTGCTTTTCGGCGTCAGCCTGCTGGTTCTTGTGCTGATCTTTGGCGAGGGTCGTGGGGCGCAACGATGGCTGCCCTTCCGCCTTCCAGCGCTGACGACCCTGACGTTTCAGCCCTCTGAGTTTATCAAGCTGGTGCTGGTGCTCTACCTGGCCGACGTGCTGTCGCGCAAGGAGGGAGAAATGGCGGATTGGAAGGGAGGGCTGGTTCCACGGCTTGTAATTGTCGGCCTGGTTCTGGTCCTGATCGTCCTGCAACCGGATCTGGGCACGTCTCTGGCGATCGGTGCGGTTTCTCTGATCATGCTCTGGCTTGGCGGCGCCAGCACTGTGCACCTGGCAGGGGCGTGTGGCTTTGGTGGTGTTCTGGCGCTGGCATCTGTGTTGTCATCCCCGTATCAGATGCAGCGGATTCTGACCTTCATCGGCGAGCCGGATCCACAGGGAGCCGGCTTTCAGGTGTCTCAGGCCCTGATCGCCCTCGGCAGCGGCGGCCTCTTCGGGGTCGGCCTTGGCAACAGCATGCAGAAGCACTACCTGCCTGAATCACACACAGATTTCGTTTTTGCCTTTACCGGAGAAGAATTGGGCCTGTTTGGCACAATCAGTGTGATCGCCCTGTTCATTGCTCTTGGTGTCCATGGCTACCGCATCGCCACGCAGGCAGCCACCTATCACGGTTTCCTGCTGGCTTCGGGGATCACGGTCATGGTCGGCACCTATGCCTTGCTCAACGTTGGTGTTGCCACAGGTCTGATGCCGACAACGGGCCTGCCGCTGCCGTTCATCAGTTACGGAGGCTCATCGTTGCTGTGGAATCTGAGTGGTATCGGCATTCTCGCCGCTGTGGCTCGAGAGCGGGGCGACGAGCGTTCAGAGACCCGGGGGTTGGCGCGGGATCTGGCTTGGGATCGACGGCGAGTCGGCGACTCGCCTGGCGCGGTCAGTGGTTGGATCCCACCGTCGGCGTCGGCCTTGAATCGATGACAATGGCTGCCCGAGACACACCCTTGCGGCATTCCCCCGCGGCTGGGCCTCTGGGTCCAGGCGTGCAACGCGTCCATATGGTAGGCATCGGTGGCGCGGGCATGGAGGGACTGGCGCGCCTGCTGTCGGCGAAAGGATATCGAATCACCGGCTCGGATGCGCTGGACGGCCCCGTGATCGAAGCGTTGCGACACATCGGCATCGCCGTGTCTCACGGACACGACGAGGCCCACCCTCGAGGCGCAGATGTCGTGATCTACTCCGCGGCAGTGCCGATATCCAATGTCGAGCGACAGGCAGCGGCCCGCGCCGGCATACCACAACTGCGCCGGGCTGAAGTTCTGGGCTTGCTCAGTCGCGAACTGGACACCATCTCCGTTGCCGGCACGCACGGCAAAACGACGACGGCAAGCCTGCTTGCTGCAATGCTGCGCGCAGCCGCCCGCCGGCCCACAGTTCTGGTGGGTGGATGGGTTAACGGCTGCACGCAGACCGTACATGGTAGCGAGGCGCTGTTGCTGGTTGAAGCGGACGAATACGATCGCAGTTTCCTCGATCTGGAATCGTGGCTGGCGATTGTGACGAACATCGAGGCAGAACACCTGGACTGTTATGCCGACGAAGCGGAACTCGTGGAGGCATTTGTCACGTTCCTGCAGCAGACGCGCCCCGACGGGAGTATCGTCATCAACGGCGACGGTCCACTGTGTCGCCAGGTGGCAGAACGCGTTGCGTCGTTGCCCGGTAGTGCGCCAGTGGTCACGTTCGGCTTCGCCGAGACCTGCGATGTGCGCGCGACCAACGTCAGTTCCGGCCCGCATGGGACCTCCTTTGATTGCCACGATTCGTCCACGCAGCGACGCATACAGCTGCGCATTCCGGGACGACACAACGTTGCCAATGCGTTGGCTGCTTGCGCCACAGCGAGCCTGTTGGGAATCGATCGGGACGTGTGCTGCGAAGTACTGTCGCGTTTTGCTGGCGTCGATCGACGATTTCAGGACCGTGGGCAGGTCCATGGTGTTCGGGTAATCGATGACTACGCACACCACCCGACAGAAGTGGCAGCGACACTTGCCGCCGCCAGGGAGCAGATGGGAGGGGGGCGACTGATCGCTGTCCTGCAGCCTCATACCTACTCTCGCACGCGCCAGTTCCATGCCGCATTCTCCCACGCCCTCGATGCTGCAGACCGCACCTGGGTGACCTCCGTGTATGCTGCTCGTGAACAGCTCCAGGACGGTCTGCAGAGTGACGTCATCGTTGCCGGACAGAAGATCGGCGCCCGGGCGTTGTGGGAGGCTGATGTCGAAAAGGCCCTTTCTGCCGCTCTGGACAGTTGTGTGGCCGGCGACTGGCTTGTCGTCATGGGCGCCGGGGACATCGGCTCGCGACTGCAGGTGCTGTTGCAGGAACGAAGGGCCTGATGGTTCGACTGAAAGGAAAGCAGCCGCGGAAGCTCACCATGGCAGCCCGCCCCGTTGAAGGGCCCACCAACCGCAGGCGCCATGTCCTTCTGGGTACGGTCGTGCTGGCCAGCGCCGCGCTCTCCTTCGGATTCCTGCAGGCCGAACAATCGGTAACTGCGTCATCGCAGTTCCGCGTGGCCACTCTGGAGGTACGTGGTTTGCGCCTGCTCACGGGGGGTGAGGTGTTGCAGCAGAGTGGTGTACTGGTAGGTGATGGCTTGTTCGACATCGATCTGGATGCTGTCGCCGAACGCCTGAACCGTCTCGTCTGGGTGCGCGCGGCGCGCGTCGAACGCAAGCCGCCAGATCGGCTGATCGTGCATCTGGAAGAACGCCGGCGTGTCGCCTGGATCGAGTACCGCCAGCGTCAGCATGGTATCGATGTCGATGGTGTGCTGCTGCCGCCGGACAGGCTGTCGAGCGAGGGCATCGCCGATCTGGACCTGCCGGTGATGCGCGTCCCGCTGCCAGGTGACTCACTCGTCGTGGGCCAGGTCGTTGCCGACAACTCCGTACAGCGTCTGTTGGCGTGGTGGAGCCAGGCTCGTGAGGTCGCGCCCGAACTGGTGGGCGACATCTCGCAGTTCGAGACGTACGACAACGATGCCCTCGTCCTGCGCCTGGTCGCCGATAATCTTGAGATCCGCCTGCCTTTCGGGCAGGTGCGCGAGCGGCTGGCAACATTGCGTGAAGTTCTTGGCCGGGTCTACAGTGAGTGTCCAAACCCTGTCTATGTCGATTTACGGTTCGCCGGGCAAGCCGTCGTAGGCCGGCAGCCAGCAGCGACAATGATGGCTCCACAGCGGGAAACTGGCAGGAGCAGGGAGATGGGCTCCTCAGGTGATGCGGAGGGTTCCAGCCATGGTTGATGGTTCGGGAATCTTCGTTGGTCTCGATCTTGGGACCACCAAGATCTGCGCTGTCATCGCCGAAGTGGCGCTCGACGGGAAGTGGCGGATCATCGGTGTCGGCACAGCGCCATCCGAGGGGCTGCGTCGTGGTGTCGTTGTCGATGTGGGCAAGACCGTGCAGTCGATCTCGCGCGCTGTGCGTGACGCCCAGACCGCAGCAGGCGTCGACGTACGCAGCGTTTATGTCGGAGTTGCTGGGGAGCATATCGGCAGCCTGGACAGCTCTGGCGCCGTTGCTGTCGCCGGCGAGCGCCACGAAATCAGCGTCGATGATCGAGACCGCGCCATCGCCGCCGCGCGTACCGTGGCCATTCCTTTCGACCGCGAGGTGCTGCACGTGCTGCCGCAGGAATACGCCGTGGATGACCAGCGCAAGATCCGCGATCCCGTCGGCATGTTTGGCGTCCGCCTCGAGGCCAGTGTGCACATCGTCACGGGTGCCGTCACCTCGGTGCAGAACGTCTGCAAGAGTGTGCAACGAGCCGGTCTTGAGGTGGCGGACATCGTCCTCGAGCCGCTCGCCTCCAGTCGCGCTGTGCTGACGGAGGACGAGAGAGAGATGGGTGTCTGCCTGATCGACGTCGGTGGCGGTACGACGGATGTCGCCCTGTTCTTTCAGGGCAGCGTGCGCAAAACGGCCGTCATAGGGGTGGGGGGGCAGAGTGTGACAAGCGATATCGCCATCTGCCTGCGCACGTCGTTCACGCAGGCGGAGCGCTTGAAGGTTGCGGCGGGCCGGGCCTGTCACGCCACCGCGTCTGAGGATACGAGCGCTGCTGACGCACTGGACTTGAGCGGCAGTCCGGGACGCCCGCGCGCCCAGGTCTGCCGTGGCGACCTGATCGACATCATCGAAGCCCGCATGGAGGAACTGTTCCTGCTGGTGAAGAAACAGATTGATGTATCGCCCTATGGCGATTTGCTGAGTGCCGGTGTGGTGCTTACGGGGGGTGGCGTGCTCATCGAGGGTGCCGAAGAGCTTGCCGAGCGTGTTTTTCAGCGTCCGGTGCGTGTCGCCGCCCCGGAAGGAACGCCAGGGATCGGCGAATGTGTCGCCAGTCCCGTCTATTCCACCGCCGTCGGACTGGCCCTGCTGGCCGCCGATGGTGCGACCGGCGCCCCCGCAACGGGCCAGGGGCTGGTTGCAGGACATTTCGACAGCGTCGCCGGACGCATGCGCGAATGGCTCAGTACGCTGCTGTGAATGCACGACGTAGAAAAACGAATCTGACGGTCAACGACAAACGGGGAGACGACGCATGACTTTTGAGATCATCAATTTCGCTTCATCGGCCAAGATCAAAGTGGTCGGCGTCGGTGGCGCTGGCGGCAATGCAATCAATCGCATGGTCGCCTCTGGAATGCACGGCGTTGAGTTCATCGCGGTGAATACGGACAATCAGGATCTGGAGATGTCCTCGGCAGATGTGACGCTGTGCATCGGGGAGAGCATCACCCGAGGTCTCGGGGCCGGCGCCAAGCCGGAAATCGCCAGGCAGGCCGTAGAGGAGGATCGTGACAGAATCTCTGAGGCGCTGGCCGATACCGATCTGGTCTTCATCACTGCAGGCATGGGCGGAGGCACAGGTACCGGTGCAGCCCCGGTGATTGCACAGATTGCCAAGGAGCAGGGCGCTCTGGCTGTGGGCATCGTTACCGAGCCGTTTCAGTTCGAAGGGTTCCCGCGGATGCGCAATGCCCAGGCGGGTATTGCCGAACTGCATGAATATGTCGACACGCTGATTGTCATCAAGAACCAGCGTCTGTTGTCGATCTGTTCGCGTGACACAACTCTTGAGGAAGCCTTCGGCAGGGCCGATGAAGTACTGCTGCAGGCCACGCGGGGCATCGCCGACTTGATCACGATCAACGGCATGATCAATCTCGACTTCAATGATGTGAGGACGGTGATCACCGAAGGCGGAGACGCCATCATCGGCGTGGGCAGTCATCGGGGTGAGAACCGCGCGCTGGAAGCGGCGAAGAAAGCCATCAAGAGCCCGCTCATCGAAGATATTTCCATCGCCGGCGCCCGTGGGGTCCTCATCAACATCTCTGCTGGCTCGAACCTGACGCTGTACGAGGCCAATGAAGCGGCGTCCGTCATTCAGGAGGCGACTGGCAACGAAGCGAACATCATATTCGGTACCGTCATCGATGAGTCCATGGTGGATGAGATGCGCGTGACCGTCATCGCCACCGGGTTCCACCTGAACAAGAAGGCCGCTGTCGAGGCTCCCGCGGAAACGAGACAGAACGCAGGACGTCGCGCCGTGCGCTCTCTGGGAACGACGGCCCCGGCCGTGACGACCCAGCCGGATCGGGATGATGATCTGGGTGGCGATCTCGATTACCCCGCGATCCTGCGGAAGCAGCAGGCCTGACAGCCACCCGATGTGGGCGGGAGTTGGGAGCGGGCCGGTTGACCTCACGGGCGGTCGGAGGCATATTAGTTCGCTCTTAACTCCTTGTCCCGGTCAGTGTTATGGGACTCCCGGATGCTGGCATCATTGTTGTGGAAAGAGGCTGCCGAATGACGGTACGCGTGGGGATCATCATGGGCAGCAAGTCTGATGCTGTTGTGATGGAGAAGGCCAATGCGATCCTCGATGAATTGGGGATCGGTTACGAGTCCGTCGTCAGTTCGGCGCATCGAAATCCCGAGCGCACCGCGACGTGGGCGCGCGATGCTGCCGGTCGCGGCCTGCAGGTTCTGATTGCGGGAGCCGGCATGTCAGCAGCCCTTCCAGGCGTAGTTGCGGCGCATACCACCTTGCCTGTAGTTGGTGTGCCGATCGCTTCCGGAGCACTCAACGGGGTTGATGCCCTTTACAGTATGGTACAGATGCCGCCCGGTATCCCGGTAGCCACGGTAGGGATCGACAACGCCCGTAACGCGGCACTCTTGGCAGCAGCCATTCTCGCGCTGCACGACAACGATGTGCAGGCTGCCTTGAAGCGCTACCGGCAACAATGGAATCAGTAGCAATCGGAATGACTCGAAAGGACCAATCGCACGTGCCTGACCGCAGACGCATATCCAAGCTCCTGTCCCTGATCCTTCGACATCGCCCCGACGAGTTTGGTTTGAATATGGATGCCTATGGCTTCATACCTCTGGCTGAAGTCGTCGAGTCCGTACAGCAACGCTACTCCGCCGTCGAGGAAGAGGACATCCGCGATCTTATCGAAACCTCGAGGCAACATCGCTTCGAGATCGTCGATGATCGTGTGCGGGCCCTCTATGGGCACAGCTTCTTCGTCGAGATGGATGGTGAGCCGATGGCAGCTCCGGAGCACCTCTACCTCTGTGTGCCGGCGGCGCAGGGACAGCGCATGAAGGAGGAAGGCATCCGCTCGGAAGACCGCTTCTACCTGCATCTGTCACCCACGCGTGAAGTCGCCGAATCACGCGCCGGCACGGTCACCACGCCCTGTATCGTTGAGGTGCGTGCCGCCGCGGCGGCAACCGAGGCCGAGGTCCAGTTCTGGTCTCGCGGTGAGGTGGTACTGACCCGGCAGGTGATTGGTGCTGAGTATGTCGGTGAGGTCGTCGAGATTGAGGCCCCCCCGGGCAGCCTTGTCCGTGATGATGAGCCGGATGAGCGCCCTCGTCGCAGGCCAGGCGGCGGTCGTGAACGATCCGAAGATGGCCCTCGAGGTCGGAAACCCCGTGAGCACTCTGCCAGCGATTCGCCGCCCGAGACCCCACGGCCCCCCAGAACAGCACCACCAGCAGAAGAACCGAAGAAAGCCCCCAGCTTTGGCCGAGCCCCCAAGTTCAGCACGGGATCCGGCCGCCGTTAGTCCGCAATAGTTCGTCTGCGATTGTAGCAGTATGGGCGGCGTTCCCACCGCCGCCCTTGTTTTGTACCGCCTGATACCGCGTCGACCGGCTCCCCTCGCCGCTGGCGCACTGTGAACTTGCGCGTATATGGCCCAGTACGAGGTCACTCTCAGGGACTACTGGCGCATTCTGCGGCGGCGGAAGGGGATCGTGCTGTTTACGGCGTTCCTTCTGGGTTTCTTCAGTTTCCTGATTGCGTCCATCTGGAAGCCGCTGCCTCTCTATCAGGCGACGGCAAAGGTGCAGATCAATCTGCACCAGAACCTGACGGGCCTGTATTTGCAGACCATCGCCTACAACACAGGCGATGCCATCGAGACGCAGCAAGCGATCATCACCAGCCACCCGGTACTCAGGCGCACGGCTGACTCCCTCGGCCTGCTGTCGTGGGCACAGACCGCAGAGGACACGGCTCTCGTTCTCAATGACCTGACCCTCCGTATCAAGACGCATCAGGAAGGCTTCACCAACATCATCTCCGTCGCGGCCACGGATGCCTCGCGCGAGCAGGCCAGGGACCTGGCCAACCATCTCGCGCGAACCTACCGCGACTACGACCACGAGCAGAAAAACCAGCAGGCCGTGCGGCATCGTGAGTTCATTGAGAGCCAGCGCGCTTCGGCACGGCGGGCCCTGGAAGAAGCAGAGAACCGTGTACGGACGTACCGCGAGGAGAGTGAGCTGGTCTCCCTGGAGAGTCAGGCGTCGGTCAATCTGCAGGGCATTACCACTTCCGAACGCGAAGAGCAGCGGCTGCAGGCAGACCTGAGCGCCGTGAGTTCCATGGTCACGGAGATGGAGAAGAATTCCATCCTCTCCGACGAGACACTTCAGGGCGCATCCATCCGCCGGGTGGGGGAGACCTTCATGGCCCTCAGCCGCCAACTCAACAATCTCAAGCTGCAGCGCAACGGCTTGCTCGTGCAGTTCACGCCGGATCATCCCAATGTTCGCGAGATTCAGGTTCAGGTCGAGCAGCTGGGCCAGGACCTGATGGGGGAGTTGCGGCAGAGACGGCAGACGTTGCAGCGTGACCTGACCACGGAGCGCGAGCGTCTGGCCCGGCTGCGCAGCCAGTATAACCTTCTGCCTTCCGTCGGTCTTGAGCTGGCCCGACTGCAGCGGGAACAGGCCATGCGTCAGGAAGTGGCGCGTGTGCTGGAACAGAACTATCAGGAGGCATTGATACGGGAAGCGGACAAGGTGGAGGAGGTCAAAGTCCTTGAATGGGCCCTGACTCCGTCAGTCCCGGTAAACCCGCATCACCCGATACAGCGCGCCCTGCTGGGCGTGATTCTGGGCCTCATTCTCGGCGTGGTTTTCGCCGTCGTCGCCGAGACGCTGGATACTTCCATCGGCACGATCGAGGATGTTCAGGAGTATACGGGGACACAGGTTGTGGGCACGATACCGTTCATCAACGTGGACGATATCCGCGCCTCCCTGCAACGTCGTGGTGTCGACGTCTCCGACGAGCGAACCGTACAGCGCAAGGCCCAGTTGGTGGCCTACTTCGATCCACAGTCGACGCTGGCGGAGACGTATCGAACGTTGCGTACCAACATCGAGTTTGTCACCGTCGAGAAGGGCGTCAAGTGCTTCATGGTGACCAGTTCCATGCATCAGGAAGGCAAGTCGACGACGATCGCCAATCTGTCGATGACGATGGCCCAGCTTGGCAAGCGAACCCTGCTGGTGGACTGTGACCTGCGCAAGCCATCGATGGCGCGTCTTTTTGGTCTGGACAAGGAACCTGGCGTCACCGAAGTCGTAGTCGGCAGCAACAAGTGGCAGGACGTTGTGCGCACCGTAACCGATATCGTTACGGGTGGTATGGGTATGGAGGACATCCTGCAGACGCAGGGGATCAGCAATCTGCACATCATCACCTCGGGCTCGATTCCACCGAACCCCGCAGAATTGCTCAATTCACGACGCATGTCCGAGTTCCTCGATGAACTGCGGGATGCCTACGATGTGATCCTCATCGATACGCCTCCCATTCTGCATGTTACCGATGCCGCCATCCTCGGCAAGAAACTTGATGGGGCATTGATGGTATACAAAGCGGGTGATGTCGCCCGCACATCACTGAAGCGGTCAACGTCTCTGCTGCGGTCGGTGGATATCGATCTGCTCGGCGTCGTACTCAACGGCATTCGCGCCGAAATGAGTTCCGATTATCAGGATCTGGGATACAACGCCTACTATGCGTATGGCAGCGACGTGGCTGCGCCGGAACGGACTGCCGAACAGCGGGTTCAGGACTGGTCCCGTCGGTGGCGTACGAAACTGGGTCTCGGTGGCGGAGCCGACGCCCCCCGCCACCAACAGACCTGGTTTGAGCGCGACGACGGGCGGCAGGAGCCTGCATCTGAGTGGGAAGAGGAGGAAGCAGAAGATCATGAGGAACGGATCTTCGACAGCGAGGAAGAGGATGGGGACATACATCCTCTGCGAAAGGCCCTGGCCTATGGTGTTCTGCTTGTGGTCCTGGCCGGCGGGCTGTGGCAAAGTGGAGCCTGGAACTGGGCGGCAACCACGATTCATGGATCGGCGCCAGTTGTAGCCCCCGAAGCCAGGCAAATGGTGGTTGTGGAGGATGCGACGATGCGACCGCCGCCGGTGCCGCAAGCCCGGCCGGAGCCAGCGCTCGTCCCGAGGGTGGCAACTGCTGAGATTGCCACAACAGAACGACCCGCTGCCCCTGCCTCTGTGAGGCCTCACGTCGTCATCAGCCAGTACCCGTACTCTGTTCGTGTCGCTTCCTACCCGGAAGACAGTCGGTGGGCGGCGTCAACTCTGCAGGGGCTGCGGGAGCGGGGAGAGCCTGCCTTTTTCAGTCCTGTGAAGGTGCGAGGCGAGCGCTATCGACGCCTTCTGATCGGTCGCAGGGCCACGTGGGAGCAAGCCTACGAGGACGCCAGACGTCTGCGCCTGGCCGGTACGCTGGAGGAGTTCACCATCCTGCGGTTGCCCTACGCCATTGCCGGCTTCGATGCCAGCGACGATCAGTGGCACGACTATACCACTGGTATCGACGATGACCTGGGGGGTGCCTTCGAAACACAAGAGGAGGCGATGCTCCTGGTACCCTGACAGCGGCGGCCACGGGTAGAATTCCCTTTCCTTTGGGCCGGTAGCTGTCACGAGTGGACATCGCAACCACGTATGCTGAGCCAGACCTTCACCAACACGATGGACCCGATCCCGGAGGCAGGTTGAGCCCGACTCCTCGGCTCACGGCCACTCTCGTATCGGCCTTTCCGGTCAGGCTCTGACGTTTCTTGTGGCGATCTCCGTGGTCTGCCTGGGACTGTCGACGTTGCTGGCATTGGCCCCGTATCTCTTGGGTGCCGCCGTCGCTGCTGCCGTGACCGTATTCATCATCTGTTTTGTCAGCACTGAGGCAAGCCTCTACCTGTTGGTTCTGTCGATGTTGCTGTCGCCTGAGATCGGCATGGGAGCACTCGCCGGTGATAGTGGTACGACCGGTGGACGAGGGGTCACGATCCGGACCGAGGATCTGATGCTTGTCGTCATGAGTTTTGCCTGGCTGGTGCGCACTGCGGTGCACAAGGACCTGGGACTCGTCCGTGATACGCCACTGAACCAGCCCATCTCCGCCTACGTTGTTGCCTGCATTCTGGCGACGGTCATGGGCATGATCCTGGGCCACGTCGAGGGCTCTACGGGTGCCTTCTTTGTGCTCAAGTACATCGAGTATTTCGTCATCTATTTCATCGTTGCCAACAACGTGCGGGAGCGAGGGCAGATCCGTCGGTTGACGATCGTGATGCTGTTGACGGCCCTGGTCGTGAGTTTCATCGCCCTCGTGCAGATCCCCTCCGGCGCCCGTGTGTCTGCCCCTTTTGAAGGGGACCAGGGCGAACCCAATACCCTCGGCGGCTACCTGCTTCTGATCGGATGCGTGGCTGCCGGGTTGCTGGTGTCGATCCAGGGTCGATCGAAACGATTGCTTCTGGTCGGACTGTTGATGATCATGATTGTCCCCTTCCTGCTCACCCTGTCTCGCGGCTCCTACCTGGCTCTGCCCTTCGCGTATATGGCCCTTGTCTACCTGAAGCGGCAGAATCGCTTCGGCATGGTTGCCGTCTTTGTGGTTCTTGCCGCGATCGGTACGCTGGCAGCGCCGCAAGCCGTCAAGGATCGCATCATGTACACGGTGAATCAGGGGGCCACCGGTCACCATCGTGTGCAGGTGGGCAACGTACGACTCGACAGTTCCACTTCAGCCCGCCTGGAGAGTTGGCAGGAAGCCATCACGGACTGGTCGGCGAGTCCGATCTGGGGCTACGGGGTCACCGGGCGCGTTTTTCTTGATGCGCAGTACCCACGCGTGCTGGCTGAGACAGGTCTCATCGGTGGGATCACCTTTGCCGCCCTCATCTTTGCCCTCTATCGCCAGGCCTACAGCCTGTACCGTACAACACAGGACTCCTTGTACGCAGGCCTTTCCATTGGCCTGCTGGCGGGGCTCACGGGTCTGCTCGTCCATGCGGTGGGGGCCAATACCTTCACCATCGTGCGCATCATGGAGCCCTTCTGGTTGCTCGCGGGTCTGGTCGTCAGCAGCGCCAAGGTCGAGACCTTAGCGCTGGCCGATAATGGTCATGCTCCGGTACGTGCATGAATCGCCGCCTGCGGATGTTGCACGTCATTACGCGCCTCGACCGGGGTGGTTCGGCGGAAAATACGCTGCTCACCGTTGCCGGCCTCGACCCTGCGCGCTACGACATCACGGTCGCCGTGGGCCCCACGGAGGGCGAGCGGAGTCCGACGGAGCAGGAGGCGCGTCGTCGTGGAGTGCGCTTTGTGGACATGCCCCACCTCGTGCGCGCGCCACGCCCGGCCAGTGACCTGCGCGCGGCGGGCGCTCTGCGGCAACTGTTGCGTGATCAGCCCTGGGATCTGGTGCATACGCATACATCGAAGGCCGGCATCCTGGGACGGTGGGCGGCGCATCGTCATCGTGTGCCAGGTATCGTGCACACGCCGCATGGGCACGTGTTCTATGGGTACCATGGCAGAGTCGCGACACAGGCCTTTCTTCAGTTGGAGCGCCGTGCAGCCCGGTGGTGCCACCGCCTCGTGGCACTGACTGCTGCCGATCGGGATGATCATCTCCGTTTTGGTGTAGGCACGTCCTCCCAGTGGCACGTCATTCACAGTGGCGTCGACTTCACGCCCCTGAACGACACGGCAAACGATCCTGTGGCGGTCCGTGCAGCACTCGGTTTTGCCACGCAGGATCTCGTCATTGGTACTCTCGGGCGCCTTGCGCCAGTGAAAGGGCAGGAGGATCTCGTGCGCGCTCTTGCCAACATGCTGCCAGCGGTACCAGCGGCGCGCCTGCTGCTGGTGGGTGATGGCGAGCATGAATCGGTGCTGCGCCGTCTGGCTGCCGATCTTGGCGTGCTGGCGCAAACTGTATTTGCCGGCTGGCGTCAGGACGTTGGCGACGTATTGCGTGCCGTCGATATCTTCGCCTTGCCATCGCACAATGAAGGCATGGGCAAGGCCCTGGTGGAGGCCATGTATCTTGGTCGCCCCGTAGTGGCCACCAACGTGGGGGGCATCCCGGAGTTGATCAGCGACGGTATCGAGGGACTGCTTGTCCCGCCGCGCGACTCTGCCTTGCTGGCGGCGGCACTGCAACGACTGGCCGGAGATGCAGATCTGCGCATACGTCTGGGAAACCGAGCCGCGACAAAGGCGAAGGCCTATGGCAGCGAGCCCATGTCGCGCAAGCTCTCTGCTCTGTATGAGGACCTGGCAGGCGTCGATGGTGCGACGGAAGGGGGCGCAACGGTTGCGACCTAGCCTTTCTCAGATGTGCCTGCATATACTGCTGTTTACCCTGCTGGCTCCGTTGCCAGGCGACGGACAGAACCCGCAACCGGGGTCGAGAACGTTCGAGCCCGTGCGTGCCGCCATTCACGTGCATTCGTCGTACAGTACGGGGGATGAATCGCTGCGCGAGATTGCCGAACAGGCTCGTGCCAACGGGCTCGCAGTGCTCATCCTCACTGATGATGATTTGCTGGAAGTCTCCTATGGTCTGCCGCCATGGTCCAGACTCCTGCGGGTGACACAGTCACAGGAAGCTCTGTTCACTGGCAATCGGCTGGAGACGTATCTCGACGAGATCCGGCATCTCGATGCCAGCTTTGAAGATCTGGTGATCATCGATGGTGTGGAGTCCGCCCCCTACTACACGTGGGATGTGGACTGGGCGCAGCGCCGTTGGACGGTGCGAGGCTGGAACAGGCACCTGCTTGCCATCGGGCTCGACAGTGCCGATGCCTATCGGGGCCTGCCGGTCCTGGGTGGTGATGGAATGTGGCTGCCGCAGGACGGGTCTGCCATACTGCGTATGCTCTGGCCGGTCCTCGGCCTGTTCTACGCCCTCTGGCTTGGCCGCCGGATGCATGGGGTTTTCCTGCGCCTGCTCGTATCCGGTGTCTGCCTGCTGTTCCTGCTGGATGGTTCCCTTGGTGATTTCCGGGTCGCTCGATTCGATGCCAATGTCGACGCCGGTTTGCAGCCATACCAGGCGTGGATTGACGCCGTCGCCGCGGCCGAGGGTCTGACCTTCTGGGCCCACCCCGAAGCTGCCTCGACGATCCCGCCACACAGCATCGCCGGCATGGTCGAGGTTTACAGCCAGACGCCTGCCCACGCAGGTGATCTGCTGGCCACGCAGGGCTATACGGGCTTTGCCGCTCTCTATGCGGACCACACGACCGCCACCGAACCGGGCCGGGAGTGGGATCAGACACTGATCGAGTATCTGCAGGGACGTCGCGCGCGGCCTTCGTGGGGCACCGGTGAAATCGACTATCATCGTCAGGAGCGGAGGGCGGAAATTCACGACATCCAGACGGTCCTATTTGTTGAGGAACGGAGCCGACCAGGCGTTCTCGAGGCCCTGACCCACGGCCGCGCCTATGCGGTCCGTGGGGGCGATGACGCGCTGCAATTGCAGAGGTTCGTCGTTGCCACAGTCGTTGGTGAGGCCATCTCCGGTCAACAAGTGTCGACAGCTGGCAAGCCCTGGACGGTGTCTGCGGTCATTGACAAGGCCGACGGCAGCGCGGAAGTCGTCGATCTGCGCCTGGTGCGTGGAACGGCGCAGGGGCAAGTGGAAGTTGTGGCCGCGATCAGCGGCGCCACGCCGTTGCACATCGAGCACATCGAGACACACCTGGCCCCGGATGAGCAGTGTTACTTTCGCCTGCTGGCAACCAGTCGCACATCGATGCTGACGTCGAACCCGATTTTCCTGCGTGGAGCCGACTAGCAGATGCTCGTTACCATCCACCAGCCGCAGTTCATGCCCTGGCTCGGGTATTTCGACAAGATGGACCAGGCAGACAGATTCGTGCTGCTCGACACGGTGCAGTACAAGAAGAATGAGTGGCAGAACCGCAATCGCCTCAAGGCCATCCATGGCCCCCAATGGTTAACTGTGCCCGTACGCTTCCGTTTTCCCGCCCGCATTGACGAAGTTGTGGTGAATGATGCTGCTCCATGGCGGCACAAGCATCAGCAGGCGTTGCAGACCAACTATGGGAAGGCGCCCTTCCACGAAGCCGAAGCAGCATCTCTGGCAGCCTTGTACGCCACTTCCTCGACCCTCCTGCGTGAGGTCAACGGCCTCACCATCGACTGGCTCGCCGCACGCCTCGATATCGACACGGAGCGCTGCTGGGCCTCGCAACTGCCAGTCACCGAGCAGGAGCCGACGCGACGTCTTGTTGAGATCTGCCGGCACCTGGGTGCGTCAGCCTACCTGTCGGGTTCGGAGGGCCGCAATTACCTTGATGTGGAGCAATTCTCCGCCGCAGGCATCGAAGTTATCTTCCAAAACTATACGCCGAGCGAGTACCCACAGCTGTACGTCGACTTCGTCTCACACATGTCGGCCCTCGATCTGGTGCTCAACTGCGGACCTGGCAGCGCCCGGGTCATGCGCGCGGGCCGGGGGACTGACCCTACGCAGGTGACAAAGGAGATATGACCCCGTGAAGGTTCTGGCCATCGGTGCCCATCCGGATGATCTCGAGTACGGATGTGCGGGCACCCTGATCAAGCACGCACAGCGCGGTGATGAGGTCTATATGATGATCATCACCGACGGTTCGTCGGGCGGGCAAGCCGACCTGCGAGCCCGGGAACAGCGCAAGGCGGCCAAGATCATCGGTGCGCGGGAGGTCTTTTTTGGTGG